>JAYUMO010000001.1:0-7131 GCA_043762555.1 Gemmatimonadaceae bacterium
TGCCCGCGCTCACCTTGCGCTGGTCGCGCGTGATGAGCCAGAGCTGGTACGTGCGACCGGGTGCTGTAGCCGGGAGATGGTACGCGACAAAGGTCCAGCGGTTGGCCGGCTGGTCCCAGAACATCCGCCCGAACGGCTTGCGCGGGCCCGCGGCGGCGGCGTCGATCACTTTGACGCCGGGGCCGGTGAGCGCGTCGACGAACGCCCTCTGTTCCGCGAGCTGAGCTCGCATGGCGCTCTCTTGTTCGCGCAAGCGCGAGAGCGCGCCGGCGAAGCGCTGGGCGCGGCCTCGCTCGACGGCGGCGTACGCGGCGACGCCGGCCACGATCGCGATCACGGCCGCCGCCGCGAGCATGCGCACTCTCGGCATCCGCGGTGATGCCGCCGGCCGGGTCAGCGTGACGCCCTCGTGATCGACGGCTGCGCGCGCGAGCAACCGAGCGCGCACTCGCTCCTTCCGCTCGCCGGCGATCGGGTGACGGGGGAGCGATGCGCCGATCGTCGCGGCGGCGTCGCGGAGTGTCGCGAGCTCGCGGCGGCACTCGGCGCACCACGACGCGTGTGTCTCGAGTGCCATCCGCTCTTGCCGAGTGAGCGCCTCGAGCGCGGCCAGCGCGAGCAGCTCGCGGGCGTCCTGATGACCGAGCATCCCGCTCATGGCGTGCCCTCCGCGTGCCGGGCCAGTGGCGACCGCAACTTTTCCAGTGCCAATCGCGCGCGGGTCTTCACCGTGCCGAGCGGCAGCGCGGTACGCTCGGCGATCTCGCTCTGGCTCAATCCGCCGAAGTAAGCGAGCTCGATCACCTCGCGCTGCTCCGCCGGAAGGCGCGTGAGCGCCGCCGCCACGTCGCGCGTGCGCTCGGACGCTTCGGCGGCGCGATGCGGATCCATTGCCGACGAGAGCGCCGCCGCGCGAGCGTCCTCCTCGGCCGCCGCCGGATTCACGCCCTCCAATGGCTCCTCGGCGCGCCGCTGCCGCGCACGCAGATGGTCGAGCGCTCGGCTCCGCGCGATCGTCGACAGCCACGTGGACACGGCGCCGCGCGACCGCTCGTAGCGCGCCGCCTGGCGCCACGCCTGCCAGAAGGTCTCTTCCAAGACATCCTCCGCTTCGTCGGCGTCGCCGAGCACGTGGTGCGCGAGGGTGTGCACTGAGTCGACCCAGCGGTCGTAGAGTATGCCGAGCGCCTGCTGGTCGCCGGCGGCCATTCGCGCGACGAGAGCGGCGTCGTCCTCGATCGGCCGGGAGCGCTCCGGCTCTCGAGAATCGTACGCTGGCGCGCGGGGAGGCGGATTCATCCTGTCCGCAATATAGGGCGACCGCGAGAGCGCGCCACGGCGGCTCGCCGGCGCCCGCTGCTTGCATCCCTGCGGGTGGCGCGTAGCATAGAGACCGATGCCGGGTGCACCGCGGCCCAACCGGCCCCCTCTCTCCTCCACACCTCATGACCTCCCGTCGCACCTTCGTGAAGAGCTTGGCCGGAGCCGGTATCGCGCTCCCGCTCATGCGTGAGAACGCCTTCGCCCAGCTGTTCAACGCCGGCGTGGTCGCGGGCGACCGCACGCCTGAGGCGATCGCGGAGGACGAGACCTACTGGAGCATCATCCAGGCGGCGTTCGACGTCGACCGGACGGTGATCAACCTGAACAACGGGGGGATCTCGCCGGCGCCGAGCCACGTGCTCGCCGGGCTCGTGCGCGAGATCCAGTTCACGAACGAGCTGCCGGTGGAGAACATGTGGCGGGTGATCGAGCCGCGCATGGAAGGCACGCGGCGCGAGCTCGCGGAGGACTTCGGCTGCGACCCCGAGGAGATGGCCGTCGTACGAAACGCCAGCGAGGCGAACGAGATCATGATCTTCGGTCTCGATCTCAAGAAGGGCGACGAAGTGATCGTCACCAATCAGAACTACGGCCGGATGATCACGAGCTGGCAGCAGCGCGTGAACCGCGAAGGGATCGTGCTCAAGCAGATCTCCTTCAAGGTGCCGCCGCCGAGCGATGAGTATCTGGTGGAGCAGTTCAAGGCCGCGATCACGCCACGCACCAAGGTGATCGAGGTCACGCACATCACGAATCTCACCGGGCAGATCATGCCGGTGCGCGCGCTCGTGCAGATGGCCCGCCCGCTCGGCATTCAGCTGTTCGTGGACGGCGCGCACGCCTTCAACCACTTCCCCTTCAAGCGCGACGATCTCGACTGCGACTACTACGGCACGTCGCTGCACAAGTGGACGCTGGCACCGATCGGGAGCGGCTTCCTGTACGTGCGCAAGGAGAAGATCCCGCAGCTCTGGTCGCTGATGGGCTCGGTGCCGGAGAACAAGGCGAACATCCGGAAGTACGAGGAGATCGGCACCCACCCGCAGGCGAACTTCAATTCGGTATCGGCGGCGCTCACCTTTAGCCGCGGCATCGGGATCGACCGCAAGATCGCGCGGCTACGGTATCTGCGGAACCGCTGGGCGATCCCACTGCAGGCCGAGAGCCCGCGGGTGAAGATCCTGACGCCGCTCACGGGGGACAAGAGCGGCGCCATCTGCATGTTCACCGTGGACGGCCTCGATCCGGTGAAGCTCGGCGATTGGCTCTGGACGAAGTACAAGATCGTGAACACCCCGATCGTGCACCCCGAGTTCAGCGGCATCCGCATCACGCCGAACGTCTACACCACGCCGCAGGAGATCGACGCGTTCACCGACGCGGTGAAGAAGGCGGTGCGCGTGGGGATCGCGTAGGAGTGGCGCGAGCGCCCTACTTGCGGGTCGCCGGCATCGTGGAGCTCGTCGCGCTGGTGGGAGCGTGTGGCGGCAGTCCTGCGCGGACGCGTGAGCCGGTAGCAGATGGGCGAGACTTCTATGCCGCCGCTCTTGGCGATACTGGTGAAGCGATGGTGCGGCGTGAAGCGGCTCTACAGCGGTACCTGATGTCGGACTCGGGGACGTACGAGGTAAGCGGAAGCTTGCCAGATTCGGTAGTCGCCTTCCTACTGGACCGAGGTCTCGTGTCCGAACTCTGCTCACCCGACAGCGTCGCGGATCGCGGGCCCGTCTGCGTCTCGCAGCGCGCGGAGACCGAGATCCGGTTCTCACGGCCCATGCCGGCCGGCGGCGATTCGGTGCGGGTCTTCGTCAGCGGCGTCTCAGTCCGGCCGGTCGCCAAGACTGCGCCCCTATCCTATTTGAGTTTTGGCAGCAATCGTCTTTGCAGTCTCGTTCGAAGCAGAGACCGTTGGCGCCTGATAGGCTGTCGGCAGCACATGATCATCTAGCACAGAAGGTGGTGGGCCGTCTCGGACCCTTCCTCTCTTTCGCAGTCTCACCGAGGACAAGCGCATGTCGCATTTCCCCAGGGCCGCTGTCACCGTATTTGCTACGTTGTTTGCTGTAGGAGTCGGCGCCTCCGTTGGCAGCGCGCAGAAGGCGCCCCCCGCGCCCGCGTCGACGGCGACTGCGCTCGACAGCGCGTCGCTCGCGTCGCTCCACTTCCGCTTCATCGGCCCCGACGGGAATCGCGTCACCTCCGCGACCGGCGTGAAGGGCGACCCCACCACCTACTACGCCGGCGCGGCAAGCGGCGGACTCTGGAAGACCACCGACGGCGGCACGCATTGGAAGCCGATCTTCGATGGGCAGCCGGTGTCGTCCATCGGCTCGGTGACCGTCGCGCCATCGGATCCGAACGTGGTGTGGGTGGGCACCGGCGAGCCGTTCATCCGCAGCAACGTCTCCGTGGGTTGGGGGATATTCAAATCCACCGACGCGGGCGCCACCTGGGCGCGCGCGGGCCTCGAGGCGACCGGACGCATCGCGCGCATCGTGATCGATCCGCGCGATCCGGAGCGCGTTTACGTCGCCGCACTCGGCACCGCCTATGGGCCGCAGCCGGAGCGCGGGATCTTCCGCACCCTCGACGGCGGCAAGAATTGGGAGAAGGTGCTCTTCGTCAACGATTCCACCGGCGCCGCGGACATCGTCATGGATCCGTCGAACCCGAGAGTCCTGTATGCCGCGATGTGGCAGATCGAGATCCACAGCTGGGGGCGCGAGAGCGGCGGCGCGGGAAGCGGCCTCTGGAAGTCCACCGACGGCGGGAGCACGTGGAAGCGTCTCACCGGCTCCGCACTCCCCACGCGCCAGATCGGCAAGATCGGCCTCGCGATCAGTGCGGCCAACCCCGAGCGCGTGTACGCGGAGATCGAGACGGGCGACGGCGCGCCCTGGCACGGCAAGGAGACCGATCACGGACATCTCTTCCGCTCCGACGACGCCGGCGCGACGTGGCAGATGGTGAATCCCGACCACCAGATGGCCGGGCGCACGGCCTACTACAATAGAATGGGCGTCACCCCCGACAACGCCGACGAAGCGTATTTCCTCGCCGCCAGCTGGACGAAAACGTTGGACGGCGGCAAGACGATGATCGACCCGCCGCCCGAGGAGACGCCGGCCGGCGATCACCACGACATCTGGTTCGACCCCACGAACGGCAACCGCTTCATCGTCAGCCACGACGGGGGCATCTCGATCACCAACAACCGCGGGAAGTCCTGGCGGCGTATCTCGCTCCCCGTCGCGCAGATGTACCATGTGACCGTCGACGATCGCATCCCCTACTACGTCTACGGCAACAAGCAGGATGGTCCGTCCACCGCCGGGCCGAGCAATCCGAAGCTCTTCCAAATGTACGGCCAGAGCATCGGGATCCCCCCGGGCCTCTGGCGCACGGTGGGCGGCAGCGAGAGCGGCTGGGCCACCCCCGATCCCGCGGACACGAACCTCGTGTGGTCGAGCGGGAGCGGTTTCGGCTCCGGCGGCGGGATCGTGTCGCGCTACGATTGGGCGACGAACTCGGCGTACGAAGTGGAAGTGTGGCCAGCGATCACCGTCGGCTGGCCGGCGGAGAACCTCAAGTACCGATTCGTCTGGACCTTTCCGCTCACGATCTCGCCGCACGATCACAACCGCGTGTATGTGGGCAGCCAGTATTTGCTCGTCACCACCGACGGTGGACAGAGCTGGAAGGAGCTGGGCCCCGATCTCACGCGCAACGACAAGACTCGGCAAACGATCTCCGGCGGACTCACGCCGGACAACATCGGCGTCGAGTACGCCGGCGTGATCTTCGCGATCGCCGAGTCGCGAAAGGAGAAGGGGCTGATCTGGGTGGGCACCAACGACGGGCTCGTGCAGCTGACGCGGGACAACGGCGCGACGTGGACGAATGTGACCGCCAACATCACCGGCCTGCTCAACTGGGGGACGATCAGCAATATCGAGCCCTCGCGCTATGACGCCGGCACGGCGTACTTGACGGTGGACGGGCACCAGGTGAACAACCGGGATCCGTGGGTCTACAAGACCACCGACTACGGGAAGACGTGGAGGCTGATCACCACCGGGATCTCCAAGACGCCGCTTTCGTACGCGCATGTTGTGCGGGAGGATCCGGTGCGCCGCGGCCTGTTGTACCTTGGCACCGAGGGCGGGCTGTACGTGAGCTTCGATGACGGTGCGCACTGGCAGGCGTTCCAGAGCGATCTCCCGCACGCGCCGGTGTACGGGCTGGTGGTGCAGGAGCGCTTCAACGATCTCGTGATCGGCACCTACGGGCGCGGCTTCTACATCCTGGACGACGTCACGCCGCTCCGCACGCTCGGCGCGGAGCTCGCCGCGAAGGACGTGCACCTGTTCACGCCGCGCGACACGTATCGCTTCCGCCAAGTAGAGTGGCCCTTCTCGGCGCCCGACATCGGGACATCGGTGTTCGGCGAGACGCCGCCGGAGGGGGCGTCGATTAACTATTTCTTGAAGTCAGCCGCGAAGAAGGACTCCGCCACCGTTTCGATCTCGAACGCGGCGGGCGCCGCCGTGCGCACGCTCAAGGTTCCGGCCAAGAACGGGCTCAATCGGGCGTGGTGGGACCTGCGTGGCGAGAAGACGACCGAGGCGAAGATCCGCGTGAGCCCGATGTACGCGGACTGGGTGAAGGTGGGCGTGGAGGGGAAGACCGCGCCCAACTTTGCGCGCTACGCGTTGCTCGAGCCGCCGGGGAAGTATTCCGTCACGGTGGCGTACGGCGGCAAGAGCGAGACGCAGCCGCTGGTGGTGCTCAAGGATCCCGCGTCCGGCGGGAGCGACGCCGAGATCAAGGCGCAGATGGAGCTCCTCCGCGGGATCATCGCGGATATCAACCAGGCGGCGGAGCTAGTGAACTCGATCGAGCTGGTGCGTGGGCAGCTCGCGCTCAAGAAGGCGCAGGCGGCGCAGGATTCCGCGGGGATGCGGCTCGCCGCGTCCATCGACTCGCTGGACAAGAAGCTCGTGAGCGTCGAAGGCGAGATTCGAAACGTGCGTGCGACCGGACGCGGGCAGGACGCGAACCGTGCGCCGACGCGGATCGCCGAGCGCCTGCTCTACCTCGCGCAGACCGTAGGGAATTCCGATCGGGCTCCGACGCAGTCAGCGCAGGCGGTGGCGAAAGAGCTGCACGGCCAGCTCGCCGCCGCGAAGGCGAAGGTGGACGCGCTGATGAAGCAGGATCTGCCGGCGTTCCACAAAGAGATGGGGGTGGCGCAAGGGATTCGCTGACCAGCCGTGAGCGCGCGGGGTGGGGCGTCTAGCCTGCCCACCCCGCGCTCGCACGGTCACCGCGGCTTCGCGTCCGATGCCGCCGAGATCCACGGCTCCAACCTTCCTCCGATCGAGACCGTCACCTCGATGGAGGACGTCGGGTACTCCCCGAACCGGCGGTACGACATCTTGTCCAACACCGTCCGAAACCTCCTCGGCACGTTGATCGCGTCGACGTTGAGACCGCGCACCGATCCATCCAACCAGCGATGCTCCTTCTCTCCCGCCACGTAAAGATCGACGTGGCCCCTGACGATCGTGTACCGGGAGCGGTCGGGATACTTGGACCGGAGTGCTGACAGGTCGCGGCCAACGTCGATGACGAAGAGGCGGCTCTTGTCGTGCTCTTCGTGTTGGGCATTCTCCTTCGCCCACTTCGCCTGCCGTACGAGAACCTGATCGCCCGGAGCGGCGAGGTGCCGGGCCTCTTCGCGCGCCGCGTACTCCCGGGCACGCCGGAGCACACGCTGATACGCCGGCCCGTCGAACTCGATCACCG
>JAYUMO010000002.1:0-11717 GCA_043762555.1 Gemmatimonadaceae bacterium
GCGAAGGCGCACGCGCTCTTGGATGGCCGTTTGGCCATCGCGCCGGAGGACATCCGCCGCGTGGCGCATCCCGTGCTGCGGCACCGGGTGCTCCCCAACTTCGCCGCCGAGGCGGAGGGGATCACGGCCGAGCGCGTGATCGACGAGGTCCTCGAGCGCGTCCCGCCGCCGCGGAGCGACATCAGGCTCTGACCGTGCCCTCCGCCACGAGCTACGGCGCCCTGCTCGACGCGCTCCGCGGCGTGAGCTGGCCGGCGCGCCGGGTCGTGCGCGGCGCCGCGTTGGGCACGCACCGCTCGCGCCTGCGCGGCGTGTCCCCCGAATTCACCGAGTATCGCCCCTACCGTCAGGGGGACGATCCGCGGCAACTCGACTGGAAGCTCCTCGCGCGCACCGATCGTGCGTATCTGCGCATCACGAGCGATCGCGCGACGCTCGGCACCGTCGTGATCGTGGACGCGTCCGCCTCGATGGCCTATCCGGCGGGCGCGTGCGCGAAGTGGGAGCACGCGTGCCGGCTCGCGATCGGGCTCATCGCGGTGGCCCACGCGTCGGGCGATCCGGTGGGGATCGTCGTGCCCACCCCGGATGGCGCGCGACATCTCGCGCCGCGCACGCGCCGCGGCGTCGTGGCGGAAGCGGCGCGCCTGCTCGCGGGGATCGCGCCCGCCGGCGGCGCGCCGCTCGCGCCCGCGTTCGCGCACGTGCGACCGGGCCTGCGGATCGCCGTCGTGTCCGATCTCCTCGGAGACGGCGACGACAAGGCGTTGGCGCGTGCCGCGCACGAACGGATCATCGGCGGCGGCGAGGTGGAGGCGGTGCACGTGGTGGCGCGCGAGGAGCTCGTGCCGCCCGACGCCGCCGTGATGGCCACCGATCCCGAGCAGCCCGCGCTGCGCCGCCCGCTCGTGGAGACGACGCGCGAGGGCTACGCGCTGGCCTTCGCGGCGTGGCGCGCCGAGACGGCGCGCACGTGGCGCGACGCGGGCGCCGGCTACACCGAGGTGATCACGGACGAACCCGCCGAGCACGCCGTGCGCCGGATCGCGCGCGATGTGATGACATGAGCTTCGGCGCTCCGCTCTTCCTCGCCGCGGGCGCGCTCGCCGCGCTCTTCGTGACGGCGCTGCACTTCCTGGCGCGCCAACATCCGCGCGCGGCGCCCTTCCCGACGGCGCGCTTCATCCCCGAACGAACGGCGCGCGCGCCCTCCCGCGCCCTCCGCCCCAGCGACCTGCTCCTCCTCGCGCTGCGCGTGGCCGCCGCGCTGATGCTGGGCGCCGCCTTCGCGCGCCCAGTGTGGGCTCCGCCGCGCAACGGGACGGCGCGCGTGCTGCTCGTGGACCGCTCACGCGCCGCCGCCGGCGCCGCCGAGCTGCGCGACTCGACGCTCGCCCTCCTCCGCGACGGCGACGCCTTGGTCGTCTTCGATTCCGCCCCCCACGTCGTCCACGGCGCCACGCGCGACTCGGTGCGCACTCTTGCGCTCAGCAATGCCGCCGGCTCCCTGTCCGCCGCGCTCATCATCGCGCACTCCGCCGTCGCCGCCGTCGCCGCCACTGCCGACTCGGTGGAGCTGATCCTTATCTCGCCCGTGGCGCTCGACGAGTGGGACGCCGCGACCCTGCCGATCCGTGCCCAATGGCCCGGGCGGGTGCGCGTGGTGCGGGTGCGCGCCGCGCCCCCGGACTTGATGCGTGGAACGATCGAGATCCGCGGCGCCCTTGATGACCCGCTTCGAACTGCGGGTCTCGGCACTCGGCACTCGGCACTCGGCGTGCGAGTGGCGCGTGGGACCTCCGGTGTGGAAGACAGTCTCTGGGCCGCTACCACAGGTGGTGTACTAGTCCGCTGGCCCGCGCACGTTGATGGCCCTGTCCTCGACACGATCGGTGCTGTGGTAATGGGCGATGACGTGGTAGTCGCCCCCTTCACACGCTACTCACCGCCGAGTGCCGAGCGCCGAGTGCCGAGACCGGCAGTTGTCGCCCGTTGGGGCGATGGCACCCCCGCCGCCACCGAGATCTCCAGCGGGGGAAGGGGCTGCATCCGGGACGTCACCGTGCCGGTGCCGAGCGCCGGCGACCTCGTCCTCCGCGAGAACTTCCGGCGCGTCGTCGCGGGACTCTTCGCGCCCTGTGGCGGCGGGCGTGGCGCGCCACCGGTTTCGGAGTCACTGCTCGGGCAGTTGCGCGGCGTCGCCGGCCTCGCGCCCGCTCGCGCGTGGACGCAGCGAGAGCGCGACACGCCGCCCCTCACACGGTGGCTGTTGGTGGCGGCGGCGCTCCTCTTGGTGGCGGAGCCGCTCGTGCGTCGGAGGGTCGCGTGAGCGCGCGGGAATCGGTGCGCCGCGCGCGCCTCGCGCTCGGCGTCGCCGCGATCGTCGCGGCGGTGCTCTGGAGCACAGCAGTATTCCTCAGCACGGTCGCGCTCGCGGGGCTCGCGGATTGGGGGGTGACGCTCGCCGCGCCGATCCGCGCGGGCGTCGTGCCCCTCGGGACCGCCGCGGCGGCGCTGGCGTTCGCACTCGTGCTCTGGCGCGCGCGTCGCGTTCGCTCGCCGGGCGCGGTGGCCCTCTGGTTGGAGGAAGTGGTGCCATCGCTGCGCTATATGCTGGTGACCGCCGCGGAGTCGGGCGCCGCTGAGCACGCGCCCGAGCTCGAGCGCGCGGCGGCCGCGGCCGACCTCACGGCGCCGGCGGCTCGTGTCATCGCACGGGCGCTCGGCGCGCCGGTGGGGGCTCTCGCCGCGGCGGCGGTGCTCCTCCTGCTCCTTCCCGCCGGCGTGGTGGCGCGTGTGCGGGCGCCGGCGCCGGGAGAGCCGCGCGAGGGCGCCGCGCCGCCGCCGGTGATCGCGGATCGTCTCACGCCACTCGTCGCGATGGTGACGCCCCCGGCGTACTCGGGACTCCCCGCGCGCACCCTCGAGGATCCATCGGGCGTTGCGGCGCTCGTCGCGAGTCGCATCGTCCTCGGCGGGCGCGGCGCGCCGCGGGGGATGACCGCACGCCTCGGCGACGCCACGCTCGCGGTGGAGGGCGACGGCGCGCGGTGGCGTGTGATCCTCGCGATGCCCGCGCGCCCGGTCGCCCTCCGGCTCGCCGACGGCGCGCGCGAACGGCTGGTGATCCTCGAGCCGATGCCCGATTCCGCGCCGGTGGTGACGCTCCTCACGCCCGTGCGCGACACCGTGGTGCCAACGCCGAGCGGCACCCTCGGGATCACCGCCGACGCGCGGGATGACTTCGGGTTGGCCGACGCGTGGCTCGAGTACATCGTCAGTTCCGGGGAAGGGGAGAGCTTCACCTTCCGCAGCGGCGTGCTCGCCCGCACCGACGCGCGCGGCGAGCGCGCGGCCTCGCTCGGCGCGACGCTGCGGCTCGAAGCGCTCGAGCTCAAGCCCGGTGACATGGTGCACCTGCGCGCGGTCGCGCGCGACCGGAACGATGCGACGGGCCCCGACAGCGGGGTCTCCGAGACCCGCACCATTCGCGTGCTGCGCCGGGGCGAGTACGATTCGGTCGCGGTGGAGGGCGCGCCGCCGCCCGACGCCGACAAGTCGGTGATCAGCGAGCGGATGCTGATCCTCCTCACCGAGGATCTGCAGCGACGCCGCCCGCGGCTCGCGCCTGCCGCGGTGACCACCGAATCCGTTCGCATCGGGCGGGAGCAGGCTTGGCTCCGCAAGCAGCTGTCGGGTTTCCTATTCGCGCGGCTCGGTGCGAGCGCGCAGAGCGAGGAATCGCAGGCGCTGGACGACAGCGCGCCGCCCAAGAACGAGACCCCGGATGAGATGTTGCGCGCGGCCGACGCCGCCACCAACGCCGGCGCGGGCGCCCTGGACTTCGCGGGGGACGAGACGCCAGTGGTCGCCGTGAACCGCACCCTGCTCGAGGCGTATAACGCGATGTGGGACGCCGAGCGGCAGTTGCAGGTGGGTGAGCCCGGCGAGGCGCTCCCGTATATGCGCTCGGCGCTCGCGGCGATCCAGCGCGCTCGCGCCGCCGAGCGGCTCTATCTCCGCGGCCGCCCGCCGGCCGCGGTGCTCGACCTCGCGAAGGTACGGCTCGCCGGCAAGCGCGATGACGCGAGCGGCACCGCGCGCGCGCCGCGCCCCGCGATCGACAGCACGGCCGCGCGCCGCACCCGCCGTCTCGATGCCGCGTTGGCGCTCCTCGCGACGAACGCGGGCGCCGCTCTGGATTCGCTCCTCCTGCTGCGCGTGGATGCGATCGAGCAGGATCCGCCGCTCGCCGCGGCGCTCGGCGCCGCGATCGATGCGCTGCGCGCGGGCCGCGCCGCCGCCGCTCTACTCGCGCGCGCGCGCCGAGCCGCCACCGGCGCACCGGCCGCCGAGCACGACGGCACGCGGTGGGAAGGCGCCTGGTGAGCGAATTTACCTTCGTCACCGTCCAGTACGAATCCGGCGACTGGGACAGCGCGCCGCTCGTGCCGGCGAACATCCTCGACACGATCGCGCGCTACACCGCGATCCGCGTCGCGCCCGCCGGCGTCACGGTGCCGCTCTCGTCGCCCGATCTCATGCGCTTCCCCTTCGCCTTCCTCACCGGCCATCTCCCGGTGCGCTTCACGACCGCCGAGCGCGACCGCCTGCGCGCGTGGCTCGGGCGCGGCGGATTCCTGTTCGTGGACGATCACAACCACGACATCGACGGCGCCTTCCACAAGACGGCCACCGAGGAGCTGACGCGCGTCGCCGGCCCCCTCGTCGACGTGCCGAACGACAGTCCGCTCTACCGCGCCTTCTTCACCTTCGCCGACGGGCCGCCCGCAACGGGTCACGAGCTCAACGGCTGGGGGGACAACTTGGTGCACAAGCACCTGCGCGCCGTGATGCGCGACGGCCGGATCGCGGTGCTCTTCAGCAACAAGGACTACAGCTCCGAATGGGGCTACCACCCGGACAACAAGCGCTTCCTGTCGGTGGACAACACGCGCTTCGCGGTGAACGTGATCGTCTATGCGCTCACGAGCTGAGGCACGCCGCGCGATCGAGATCGGCTGGCGCGTGCTCGCGCTGGTCATGCTCGCGTGGGCGCTGCTGGCCGCGTTCCGCGCTCCGGCGCGCGAGCCCGAGCAACTGGAGGGCGCCGCGCTCCCGGCGGTCCTGCCGCGGCTCACGCGCGCACCGGCGTCGGCGGCGCTCGAGATCACCTTCGTCGCCGCGCCGGCGGCGGAGTCGCGCGCCTGGCTGGCGGCGCTCCAGCGGGCGGGCGGCGAGGTCGTCTGGCGGCCGGAGGGAACGCTGCCGCCGCTCGCGCTCGAGGTGCTGCCGCGGGCGGATCCCGCGGGCGGCGCGCGCGCGCTCGTCGCGGCGATGCGCGGCGACACGGTGCGTCTGGATGACGCGGCTGGCCCCCTCGACACGCTTCGCCTGGAGAGCTCCGTCGTCACTCGTCGCCTGCCGGCGTTCGTGCCGCCGCTCATCGCGCGCACGGACGCTCAGGTCGCGCGCGCGGCGCCCCACGACTCGCTCGCGCCGCACCGCGTGCTCGTGCTCGGCGGTGCGGAGTGGGAGGGGAAGTTCCTGCTCGCCGCACTCGAGGAGCGCGGCTGGCTCGCCAGCGCCCGGTTCACCGTGGCGCCGGGGATCGCGGTCGCCCAGGGCACGGCGCTCCCGCTCGACACCGCGCACTTCGCGGCGGTGATCGTGCTGGACTCGTCGGCCGCGGGCCGCGCCGCAGCGGTCGCGGCGTTCGTGCGGCAGGGCGGGGGACTCGTCCTCGCCGGTGACGCCGCGCGGAACCCGCGATTCGCGCCGCTCGCCCCCGGCGTCGCGGGCCCGCGGGTGCGTCCCGCCTCGCTCGCCTTCACCGACAGCGCACCGCGCCGCGCCCTCGCCCTCTTCGCGATCACCGCGCTCAAGCCCGACGCGATCCCCCTCGAATTGCGCGACGGCCGCGTCGCGGCCGCTGCGCGCCGCGCCGGAATCGGCCGCGTCGTCCAAGTCGGCTACGATGAGAGCTGGCGCTGGCGCTTCGCCGGCGGCGTGCGTGCGCCGGAGGCGCATCGCGCCTGGTGGGCCGAGATCGTCTCGAGCATCTCGTATCGTGCTACTCTCCCTCTTGTAGCGGCGGCCGAATTCAACCATGATGCCGCCCCTCTCGCGCAGTTGGTGGCGGCGGTAGGGCCGAGTGCCGAGCGCCGAGTGCCGAGACCCGCCGTTCCCGCCCCTCGCCTGGAATGGTGGCTGCTCGCCCTGATCCTGATCGGTCTCCTTGCCGAGACCGCATCTCGCCGTTTCCGAGGTGCTCCCTGACCGTCGCCTTCATTGCCAACTCCGATTGCGGGCGCCACGACACGGGATGGGGCGCGCCGGAGCATGTGGGCCGCTTGCGCGGGATCACGCAGGCGTTGCGGAACGACTTCGAGCTCTTTTCTTCGCTGCAGCACGTGGAAGGCCGGCACGCGACGCCGGACGAGCTCGCGCTCGCCCACGCGCCGAGATACATCGAAGCAGTGGAGAAGCTCGCACGCGCCGGCGGCGGGCGGCTCGATGCGGACACCGTCTGCAGCGAAGGCTCGTGGGATGCCGCCACGGCGGCAGCGGGCTGCGTGCTCGACGCGGTCGATCTCGCCTTCGCCGCCGCGCCGGCGCGCGGCTTCTGCGCCGTCCGTCCGCCGGGCCACCACGCGTTGCGCGACGCGGCGATGGGCTTCTGTCTCTTCGGCAACGTGGCGATCGCGGCCCACTACGCGCGCCGCCGGCACGAGGTGGAGCGCGTGCTCATTGTCGACTGGGACGTGCACCACGGGAACGGCACGCAGGCCCTCGTGGAACTGGAGCGCGACATCCATTTCGTCTCGATGCACCAGTGGCCCTGGTACCCGGGCACGGGCGCGGCCGACGACCGGGGCGATGGGAACGTGTGGAACATCCCGATGCCGGCGGGGCTCGACGCCGCTGAGTACGTGACGGCGCTCGAGCGCGGCATCGAGGCGGCGACCGCGGGCTTCACGCCCGATCTGGTGCTGATCTCGGCCGGCTTCGATTGTCTGAGCGGCGACCCGCTCGGCGGCTTCACGCTCGAGCCGCACCACCTGGCGGCGGTGACGCGCCGGTTGGTGGAGCGCGCGGAGGTCTGGTGCGCGGGGCGCGTGGTGAGCGCGCTGGAGGGCGGCTACGTCGTGGGGCGGGTGGGCGACGGGGTGGTCGCGCACCTCCGCGCGCTCGGGGCGCCTTGATACCCCCTCGCACGCGGCCGTAAGTTGCACCATGCCATCGGAGTGGAAGCAGAGGATGCGCGACGTGCGAGGCGCCTGATGTTCTGTCCCGACTGCGGTACCTGGAATCGCGGCGCGGCGGTGATCTGCGTCCGCTGCGCGCACGAGCTGCCCGAGCTTCCCGACGCGCCCACCGAGAAGCCGGACGAGGAGATGGACCTCGTGCGGCGCGCGACCGGCGGCCGCTACCGGATCTACCGCCGTGTCGCCACCGGCGGCATGGCGAGCGTGTACGCGGCGCGCCACGCGGTGCTCGGGCGCCCGCTCGTGATCAAGGTGCTCCTCGCGCATCTCGCGCGCGACGCCGAGATGCGCGAGCGCTTCCGCCGCGAGGCGGAGTCGAGCGCGCAGCTCTTCCATCCGCACATCTGCTCGATCCTCGATTTCGGCGAGGTGGAGCAGACCGTCTATCTCGTCATGCCGTACCTCGCCGGCGGATCGCTCGCCGACCGGATCGTGCGCTCCCAGACGGTGGACAGCGCCGCGGCGGCGGCCGTCTGCGCGCAGGTGGCGAGCGCGCTCGACTACGCGCACCGGCACGGCATCGTCCACCGCGACGTGAAGCCCGACAACATCCTCTTCGACGAGGACGACAACGCCGTCATCACCGATTTCGGGATCGCGACCGCGCGCTATCACGGGCGGCTCACGATGACCGGCCGCGCGATGGGGACGCCGCACTACATGTCCCCCGAGCAGGCGATGGGGAAAATGGTGGATGGCCGCAGCGACCTCTACGCGGTGGGGGTGCTGCTCTACGAGATGCTCGTCGGCTTCCCGCCCTTCGATGGCGCCGATTCGTATTCCATCGGCTACAAGCACGTGCACGAGCAGGCGGCGAGCCCCGACGTCGTGAACTCGCGCACGCCGCCCGAGCTCGCGGTGATCGCCATGAAGTGCCTCGCCAAGAATCCCGCCGAGCGCTACCAGCGCGGCAATGCGCTGGCCGACGCGCTCATCGAATTCGTCGCCGCGATCGGCGCGCCCGAGGCGCTCCGCGCCGCGACGATGTCCCGCCGCATCGGATCCACCACCACCATTCGATGAAACTCAGCCACGAGCAACTCACGCTGCGCACGAAGCACACCTTCACCATCGCGCGCGGCGGGGGTGACGAGTTCCGGGTGGTGCTGGTGACGGTCACCGACAAGGATGGCGCCACGGGCGTCGGCGAGGCGGACCCGAGCCGCTACTATGGCGAGTACGCGGACACCGTCCCGGTCGCGCTGGCGCAGTTCGCGCCCATCCTCGAGCGCGCCGACGCCTGGTCGCTCGAGGCGATCGAAGCGGAGATGGAGCAGAAGATGCGCGGCAACGGCGCCGCGAAGAGCGCCGTGAACGCGGCGCTGTGCGATCTCATGGGGAAGCGCCTCGGCACGCCGCTCTACAAACTGTGGGGGCTGGACCCGGCGCGCGCGCCCAAATCGAGTTTCACGATCGGGTTCGCCGAGGAGGCGGAGCTGCGCGCCAAGGTGCGCGAGGCGAAGGACTATCCGATCCTCAAGGTGAAGCTCGGTTCCGATCAGGATGAGCGGACGATCCGCGTCATCCGCGAAGAGGCGCCGGGGAAGACGCTTTACGTCGACGCGAACTGCGCCTGGACGCCGAAGGGAGCGCTCCGGATGATCGAGGTCCTGGTGGAGCACGATGTCGAGTTCGTCGAGCAACCGCTGCCGCCCACCGATCCCGAGGGGCTGCGCTTCGTGCGCGATCGCTCCCCCCTCCCGATCATCGCCGACGAGTCGTGCCTCGTGGCGAGCGACATTCCCAAGCTCGCCGGCGTGGTGGACGGCATCAACATCAAGTTGGCCAAGTGCGGGGGACCACGCGAAGCGATCAAGATGGCGGCCGTCGCGCGCGCGCACGGGATGCTCGTGATGATGGGCTGCATGATCGAGACGAGCGTCGGGATCACCACCGCGGCGCATCTGGCGCCGCTGCTCGACTACGCCGACCTCGACGGCGCCGCGCTCGTGGCCAACGACCCGTATCGTGGCGCGACGATCGACGGCGGCACGATCAGCATCCCCACCGGCCCGGGGCTCGGCGTTACGCGCAAATGAGCGGCGCGCGGTTCGTCGACGTCGCGCTCCCGCTCCCGCTCTTCCAGACCTTCACCTACGCGGTCCCCGGCCAAGCGATCGTGGCGCCCGCGGCGGGGTCGCGGGTGCTCGTGCCGGTGCGCGGCCGGCGCGCGATCGGGGTCGTGCTCGGCACCGCGAGTGGCGCCGGCGTGAAGAACCCGAAGGAGCTGCTCGACGTCCCGGACGCCGAGCCCGCGGTGCCGGCGGAATTGCTCGCGCTCGCGCGGTGGATCGCCGAGTACTACGTGGCACCGGTGGGGCTCGTGCTGCGCGCGATGTTGCCATCGCTTCTCACGGGGGCCGGCGCGCCGCGCCCCGCGCCGCGCACGCAGCGGCTGGCGCGGATCGCCGTGGAGCTCCCGTCGCTCGAGGAGCGCGACCGCGTCTTCGTTCGCGCGACGCGGCAGCGCGCGCTCTACGAGGCGCTCGAGTCGCTCGGCGGCGTGAGCGACACCACGCATCTCAGCGTGCAGCTCGGATTCGCGCTGGCGGTGGTCCGCGGACTCGCCGAGCGCGGGCTGATCGCGCTGTCCGAGAGCGAAGTGACTCGCGATCCCTTCCTCGCGCGCGCTATCCCCCCGCCGGCCGATCACGAACCCACGCCGGCCCAGCGCGCCGCGATCGCCGCATTGCACGCCGCCGAGCCCGGCGCCGCGTTCCTCCTGCACGGCATCACCGGCAGCGGGAAGACGCTCGTGTACATCAAGCTGCTCAAGGAGATCGTGGAAACGCGCGGCCGGAGCGCGATCGTCCTGGTGCCGGAGATCGCGCTCACCCCGCAGGCGGTGGACCGCTTCCGCGCCGCCTTCGGCGAACGGATCGCCGTGCTCCACTCCGGGCTCTCGGACGGCGAGCGCTACGACGCCTGGCGCGCGCTCCGCAGCGGCGCCAAGACGATCGCGGTGGGCGCGCGCTCGGCGATCTTCGCGCCGCTGGCCAACGTGGGCGCGATCATCGTGGACGAGGAGCACGAGGGGAGCTACAAGAACGGCGAGACGCCGCGCTACCACGCGCGCGAGGTGGCGCTCGTGCGCGCGCGGGCCGAGGGGGCGGTGGTGGTGCTAGGCTCGGCAACGCCGAGCCTGGAGAGCTGGCGGAACGCGCAGGCGGGGAAGTACACGCTGCTCACGCTCCCCGAACGCGTCGCCGATGCGCGCCTGCCGGCGGTGGAGATCGTGGACATGCGCGCGTCGTCGCGCCCACCGGCGCAAGGCCTACGCGCGAGCGTGATCGACCCCTTCCGCCGAGTGTTCAGCGAGCCGCTGGAGGCCGCGCTCGGCGAGCGGCTGCAGCGCGGTGAGCAGAGCATCCTCCTGCTCAACCGGCGCGGTTACGCGGCGTTCGTGCAGTGCGAGGCGTGCGGCGACGTGGTGGCTTGTCCCAACTGCTCGATCACGCTCACCTATCACCGGAGTCCGGAGCGCCTCGTGTGCCACTACTGCCGCCACGAGCAGCCGCCGTCGGAGACGTGCGCCCGCTGCGGCGGCGCGACGGTGCGCCAGCGCGGGCTGGGCACGCAGCAAGCGGAGAAGCTGCTCGTGGAGCGCTATCCGTACGCGCGCATCGCACGCATGGATGTGGACACGACGAGCGGGAAGTGGGCGCACGCCGAGATCCTGGACCGCGTGGGGCGCGGCGAGGTGGACGTGCTCCTCGGCACCCAGATGATCGCGAAGGGGCTGGATTTCCCCAACGTGACGCTCGTGGGGGTGCTCGACGCCGATGTCGGGATCAATCTGCCAGATTTCCGCGCGAGCGAGCGCAGCTTTCAGCTGATGAGCCAAGTGGCCGGCCGCGCCGGCCGCGGCGCGAAGGGTGGGGAAGTGATCATCCAGACGCGCGTCCCCGGCCACCACGCGGTGCGGTGCGCCGTGACGCACGATTACAAGGCGTTCGTCCGCGAGGAGCTCACCGGTCGCAAGGATCCGATCTACCCGCCCTTCACGCGCCTCGCGAACGTGATCGTGAGCGGGCTCGAGGAGGAACCGGTGGCGGAACTCGCGATCGCCTCCGCCGCCTGGCTGCGCCGGCTGATCGCCGGCCAGGCCGTGGCCGGCCTCACCGTCGTCGGCCCCGCCCCCTGCCCCGTGGAGCGCGTGAAGCGCCGTTGGCGCTGGCACCTCCTGTTGAAAGCCGACCACGCGCCGTCGCTCACCCACGTCGCCCGCTACTTTCTCGAGCGCTTCCCCATTCCCTCGAAGCACGATCTCCGCGTGAGCGTGGATCGCGACCCGGTGGCGCTGCTCTAGATGTGATTGACAAGGAGGTTGTTCACTGAGCCGTAGCGTGCCAAGCTGGGGTTGCCAGTAGTCCCACTCAACCGGCGATCGCCAGAGGGCTCAGTGAACATGCACAAGAATGCACGATTGACCCCCGCGGGGCGAGCGGT
>JAYUMO010000003.1:0-4853 GCA_043762555.1 Gemmatimonadaceae bacterium
TGGCGCCGCGGCCGATCGCCGTCCCCGCGCCTTCTTGCCCCTTGATCGCCGGCTGGGCCTCGCCGCGCAGCCAGCGCTGCACCTCGTCGATGTCGTTCACCGACAGCATGTCGAGCTCGAGCGACGCGAAGTAGTAGTATCTCTTGTGTCCCGTGGGCAGCTTGATCTCCGGCACGTAGGGGCGCGCGACGGCGTCCTCCGCATCGTTGAGCGCGGCGAAGGTGCCGAGCGGCGCCACCCGGCCCGCAATGCGCGTCACGCTGTAGTTCTGCGCCAGCCGGTCGTAGCGCACCACCACGTCCCACTCCATGGCCGTCACCAGGTGGTCGAACAGCGTACGCGCCTCCCAGAGCTCCAGCCGGTAGTGGAGTCGCGCCGGGAACCCGCTCTCCAGAAGTGTCCGCGTGGTGTGGTCGGTGAGCATGCGCACGGCGCGCACCGCCGGCGATTCGCTGGCGAGCTTTGCCGGGGCCGGGAGGATGAGCTGCACCCCCGGCTCCACGGCCGTCACCGTATCCTGCGCGGCCGCGCGGCCGGCGCGCGCCGCGAGTGCGGCGAGCGCGAGGAGCGCGGCGACGGAGAAGGCGCGGCTCACCGCTAGAACCGGTGCTGCAGGCGGACGACGAACTGCAGCGGCGTCGGCCAATCGGTGAGCGACTTCGCCACGTAGAAGCCGAGCCAGCGCAGATCCACCCCGGCGCCGGCGTCGGCGCGAAAGGTGTAGAGCGGCGGCAGCGTCCACGGGCCGTAGCGCACGCCGTCCGCCGTGGCGCCGGTGAGCCAGCCGCGCCCCGCATCGGTGAAGAGCACCCACGACATCGGCATCGCCACGCGATAGCTGCGCGTGTCGCGTTCGTCGTCCGATCGCGGGAAGAGCCGCAGCGTGAAGTCGGCCCGGTACTCCGCCTGCGCGACCGCCAGGCGCGTGCACTGTGCGGGCTGCCCCGCCGGCACCGTGCTGTCGCTACAGGTGAACACATCGGGGCTCAGCAGTTTTCGGAACTCGTAGCCCGGGAGCGAGCCGGGGCCGCCCATCGAGAAGCGGCGTTCGAGCGGCAGCGCGCTCCCGCCGAGCTGCGTGCCATAGACGAGGCGCAGGTTGAGGTGCCCTTGCGGCGACACGCGGTTGTAGCGTCGCAGGTCCAGCCAGCCGCGCCCGTAGGTGACCGCATCGGGCGACGGCGCGGCCGGGCGCGCGATGCTGCTGGTGGGTCCCAGCGTGAGCGACGACGCCCATCCGACCTCCGCGTCCACATCGATCAGCCAGCCCACCCACGGATCGGTGTCGTCGTTCCGGGTGTCGAGGCGGAGCCCGGCGTTCATGCGGCGGAGCAGCCCTTCGTCGAGCTGCGGGTTCGCGCGCCACGGCTTGTCGAGGGAGAAGAGCGAGAACGGATCCTGCGCGGTGCGCGCCGCCCACCACGCCTGCGTATACGCGAGCGTGACGCTCGTGCTCCCGCGCAGGAGCGTGACCCACGCGCTCCCCCCCTGCGAATTGAAATAGTCGCGCTCGTCCTTGCGGACGAAGAAGCTGAAGAGGGAGATCTCGGTGTTCGACAGCTGCCAGTCCTCCGACGGGTCCACGAGGTCGAAGGCGCGCGCGCCGAAGCCCATGCCGTGCTCCTTCCCCCCTTTCAGCTCCGCGCTGATGTCGTAGCCGAGGTTCGCCGGCGTCCACTGGAACCCGTTCACCGACCGGTAGATGCCGAGCGCGGAGAGCGAGAACTGGCCCGCCGAGAGATTCCGCCGGAGGGCGAGCCCGGCCATCACCGGCAAGCCTTCCACGCGATCGTAGGTGCCGGCTTTGAGCGCGAACTTGGTGGCCGCCGAGTCGTAGCGCGTCTGCCATCGGCGGAACCAGCCGATCTCGCCGGCGGTGCTGTCGCGCACCGCCACCATCGTGTCGCTCTCGATGCGGTAGACCAGCGGTTGCGCGAACGCGGCGACGCGTCCGCCCACGGCCGCGCTGTCGCTCCTGCTCAACGCGCCGCCCACGACCACGAGGTCGCCGTCCACGCGCGCGCCGGCGAGCAGCGTGAGCGGTCCGTTGATGACCACCACGCTGCCGCGCACCGTCCCGCCGATCACGAGCGCGCCGTCGCGCACCGCCACGTTCCCCGCCACCACGCGCCTCGCTTCGACCGTCGTCTTGCCCTGCGCGCGCAGCGCCGCGGGCTGATTGAACCACGCGGCCGCTTCGAGGGCCACGTCCCGTGGCAGCACGTGCGTGCTGTCGTGCACGCTGTCCCCCGCCTGCGCCACGGCGGCGCTCACCCCCGCGCAACACGCGAGCTCAAGAGCGGCCACCAGTGTGGCCGTGCGCCGCAGAGCCCTCACGCGTTCCCCCACTCGATGCCGAGTCGCCGCATGCGCCGGTACAGGTTGGGCCGATCGGTGCGCAGCCGCCGAGCCGCGTCGGCCACGTTGCCGCGCGCCATCGAGAGCGCCCGCGTGATCAGGATTCGCTCGTAGTCGTCGAGCGCGTCGTTGAGCGGTCGGTCGAGCGTCGGCTCGGGAAGGGGCGCCGGCGCAGCTCCGCGCTCGCGCGTCGCGGGCAGCACCGCCGCGACATCCTCGGCGCGCACCGACTCCCCTTGCCGCAGGATCGCGAGCCGCTCCACGGTGTTCGCGAGCTCCCGCACGTTCCCCGGCCACCGGTAGCGCATGAGCGCCGCGAGCGCCTCATCGCTCCACGGCGGTGCCGGCCGCCCCGCGCGCGCGCGGTAGAGCGCCGAGAAGTGCTGCACGAGCGGGCCGATATCGTCGGGGCGCTCGCGCAACGGGGGAAGCGTCAACGGGATCACGTTCAGCCGGTGGAAGAGATCCTCGCGGAACTTCCCATCCGCCACGCCGCGCGAGAGGTCCATGTTCGTCGCGGCGATGAGGCGCACGTCCACCTTGATCGGCTTGCCGCCCCCCACGCGCTCGATCTCGCTCGCCTCGATCGCGCGCAGCAGCTTCGCCTGCGCTTCCGCGCCCAGGTCGCCCACTTCGTCCAGCAGCAACGTGCCCGAATCCGCGAGCTCGAAGCGGCCGATGCGGCGATCGGTCGCGCCGGTGAAGGCGCCGCGCTCGTGGCCGAACATCTCGCTCTCCACCAGATCGCGCGGGATCGCCGCGCAGTTGACGCGCACGAACGGGCGGTCGCGGCGTGCGCTGCCGCGGTGGATCGCGGTGGCCACGAGCTCCTTGCCCGTGCCCGATTCCCCCATGAGCAGGACGCGTGCATCGGTGGGCGCCACCCGCGCGATCTGCTCGCGCACGCGCGCCATCGCCGAGCTCACTCCCACCATCTCGCCCGTGAGCCCGTAGTCCTCGCGCAGCGTGCGCGCCTCGCGCCGCGCCTGCCGGAGCTCGAGCGCGGAGCGCAGCGCGAGGAGCACCCCTTCGGGCGTGAGCGGCTTCTCGAGGAAGTGGAAGGCGCCGAGCTTCGTCGCCTTCACCGCGTCGCTCAGCCCGGCGCGTCCGCTCATCATCACGACGGGCAGCTCGGGATAGCGGGCGCGCAGCGCGGTGAGCGTCGCCATCCCGTCCATCGTGCCCGGCATCATGAGGTCGAGCAGTACGGCATCCGGCTCACGCTCGAGCGCCGCGGCCGCGCCCGCCGTGCCGTCCCCCGCTTCGCGCACCGTGAACCCTTCGGCGCCCAGCAGCGCGCCGACCATGCGCCGGATGTTCGCCTCGTCGTCGATGATCAGGATCTCAGCCATGCGGCCCTCCGGCGGCGCTCACTCGTTGGGCGCTCGCGGCGGCAGCGCGCGCGCCGGCTCGGCGCCCGCCCGCTCCGAGAGCAGCTTGGTCGTGAATCGCTGGCCCTCCGAGATCCGCTCCACGTCCACCGCGATCGCGTCGATCGCCTGCTCCATCCGCGCCAGGCGCTGCGCCACTTCGGGGGGCACCGGCGGACCGAGGTTCTGGTGGCCGATGCGTCGCGCGAAGGCGATCGCGAGCGGCATGCCGATCGCGATCACCGTGCCGAAGAGACCGATAACTAGGAGGTCTTGGTCCATGCGCTCCGTTCTCCGTCGTCCTTTGGGTTCGCCGGCGTGCCCGCCACCGGCAACAGGAATCGGATCTCCGTACCGTGCCCCGGCGCGCTGGTGGCCGACACCGCGCCGCCGTGCGCGAGCACGGTCTGCCGAGCGATCGCCAGGCCGAGTCCCGTGCCGCCGGGGGTCGTCGTCACATACGGCTCCCAGATGGTGGCGAGCTGTTCCGGCGCGATCCCCCGTCCACCGTCGATGACCCGGATCTCCACCGCCGGCCGCCCATCGAGGAGCCCGCGCGCCACGTGCACGCGCACCGCGCCCCGTTCCTTGCACGCCTCCACCGCGTTCAGCAGCACGTTCGACAGCGCACGGGTGAGCGCGTCGTAGTGCCCGTGCACCTGCGGCACGTTCTCATCCGCCTGGACGGTGACCTTCACCGGGCCCGTGCTCAGCCCCCGCGCCGCCGCGCGCGCCAGGTCCGCGACGTCGATCGCCGCGGCCGGCCCCTCGGGCAGCCGCCCGAATTGCGCGAAGCTGCGCGCCATCGCGTCGATGCGGCGCGTTTCCGTGTCCAGCACCTCGACGATCTCCGCGAGCCGCGGATCCGCCTCGCGCCGCAGCCGCGCCACCGCCAGCCCGATCGGCGTGAGCGGATTCTTCAGCTCGTGCGCCACGCGCCGCGCCGTCTCGCGGAACGCCTCGAGCCGCTGCGCCTCGATCTCGCGCGCGCGCGCCGCGAGGATCTCATCCGCCATCTCGCGCATTCGCCGTCGCATTGCTTCGAACTCCGGCGCGCCGCGCTGCGGCGGCCCGGGGGGCAGCGGCTCCCCGCGCGCCACCAACTCCGTCCATTCCACGAGCTCG
>JAYUMO010000004.1:0-4091 GCA_043762555.1 Gemmatimonadaceae bacterium
GGTAGTCGGCTTGAGCAGCGTACTGCTTCATACATCTGGCAGTGCCGGCTTCGGCGTCGTCCTGGTCGTGCTCGTCCTCGCGCTGCTCGCCCGTGGGGAGCTCTCCTAGTGCGCCTCGCGCGCCCGATCCTCCTCAGCGTTCTCGCCGTCGCGATCGGCGCGATCACGTCCGCCGCGCAGCGCGTGGAGCGCAACGTCCCCTACCGGGCGAACGCCGCGCCGGAGCAACAGCTGGACGTGTACTTTCCCGCCGCGACGGCACACGCGCGGGTGGTCCTCTTCATCCATGGAGGCTCTCTCGAGGAAGCCGGCGAGCGACGCAATTCTCCTCTGTACGCTCCCGTCTGTCCAGGACTCGCCGCCCGCGGCATCGTGTGTGCGACGATGGATTATCGCCTCGCACCCACCTACCAGTGGCCGGCGATGCCGGAGGACGTGGCGGCGGCGGTGCGCTGGTTGAAGGACTCGATCGCGGCACGGGGCGGAGACCCGGAGCGGATCTTTCTGGTGGGCCACAGTTCCGGCTGCCTGCTCGCCGCGCTCGTGGCGTTGGACACCGTCTACCTCGGGAAACACGGTCTGCGCTTGAGTGCCGTGGCGGGTGTGGTGCCGATGGGGTGCACACTTGCGCCCTGGGACACCACTGGCCGCGCCGTCACTCGCCAACAGCTCGAGCAGGCCTTCGCGCAAGACGCGGAGGAGCGCCGCGTCTATGGCACTCTCGCGTGGCGGCTCCGCGCCGATCCCATCCTGTGGGTGGGTCCGGAGTCACCGCCCTTCCTCGTGTTGGTCGCCGAGTCGGAGCGCTACATGCCGCCGATCCTCGAGGAGGGTGCGCGGTTCGTGCGGCTGATGCGAGAACAGGAACGCTCCGCCGACTTACGAATTCTGCCGGGCCGCCGGCACGTGAGCACGACCACCGGCTTCGCCGATCCCAACGACTTCGTGGCAAAGCTGGTCGCGGAGTTCGTTAAGGATCCCAAGGCGATGACGGCGACGCCGTGATGGAGATCACCGTGACTGATCTCTCGCGCCGCTCTATCGGCGTCGCGGGGCTGTTCGCGCTCACTGCCTGCGGGGGCGCCAACGGTCGAGACCCATGACGGCGCTGAGAGCGCTGACCCGTGGCGCGTGGCTTCGCACCGGCGCATTGCTTGGTGCGTGGATCCTGGTGCTGATCGAGATGGCCATGATGCTCCGGCGCGATCCGGTCGTTGACGGGCGAGGGTACCGACCGTACGGTCACAACTGGCCGGGTGATTTCATGAGCGAGGCCATAGAGAGCTTCGTCGAGATCGCCGTGCTAGCGCTCATTCTGCGCCCGTGGAGCTTCCAACGTTCCTGGATTCGAGCTCTCGTCAGCGCCGGCGTGTTCTTCCCGTGGTCGCTCTTCACCGCGGTCGCCGGTATGCACGCTGGTTCTATATTTGCCGCGCATGGGCTGTGGCTCTTTGCGCTGGCCACCGCGCTCGTTCTGATCGCCGTGTATGCGGGCATCGCTGCGGCGCTCCATCGCTTCAGACCGGCAGTCCGAACCGGCGATGCATCATGAGGAGCGAGGCGCTGCTCTATCGCCTCGAGCGCGCGTTCGGTAGCCTGTTGGTGGCGCTGGGGACCCTTCAGCTTCTCGCTTGGTGGTTCGGCAGGGCAGGGGATCGACACGGGATGATCTACGTATTCATTGGAGGCGTGGTCACGCTGCCACTTGGCATCGCGCTGATCCTTGCCGCAGTCGCGCTCACTCTTCGCACGCCATGGCGGTGGCTTAGGCAGATTTTTCCTCTTCTCTGGATCCTCGCGCTGCGCTCGGGTCTCGTGCTGCCCTTCTGAGTGGACCCGGAACTCCTCCCGATCGTCCTCGGCATCCCGGTCGGACTCGGGATCGGCTATCTGCTCTTCCGATCCCTACGTCGACGCTACACGGGGCCTCAATTCCTGAAGGCTCCCGTCCCGCCCGGATGGTGGCCGATCGTCGAGCGACAGGTGCCGATCGCGCGCGGGCTGGCGCCGGAGGCCCGAGAGCGGCTGCTCCGATACATGCAGCTCTTCCTCGCCGAGAAGCGCTTCGAAGGCTGTCGAGGCGTCGCGGTCACGGAAGAGATGACGGTCGTCATCGCGGCGCAAGCGTGCCTGCTGATCGTGAACCTCGGCGGTCCCTGCTATCCGCGCGTCACGACCGTGCTCGTGTACCCCGGTACTTTCGTCGGCAAGAGGTTCTCGTGGGTGGGAGAGGCGGCTGACGAGGGCGATCCCGACCCGCTGCTGGGAGAGGCATGGCGCGACGGGGTCGTGGTCCTCGCGTGGGATCAAGTGGAGAGCGATTCGCGGGATCCGTCCGACGGAGAGAACGTGGTGTTCCACGAATTCGCGCATCAGCTGGATTTCGAAGATGGCGCGTCGGACGGCGTGCCGGTGCTGGACGGGCGCGTATCGTACCAGGTGTGGGCGACGACCATGCAGCGGGACTACGACCGCTTGCGCGCCGCGGTCGAGAATCAGGCCGAGAGTGGCGCGCTGGGCGAGTACGGCGCCAAAAACCCGGCCGAGTTCTTCGCGGTGGCCACCGAGGCGTTCTTCGAGAAGCCGCAAGCGTTGGCGGCCGACTATCCGGATCTCTATCGAGCGCTGAGTCGGTTTTATCGGCAGGACCCGAAGGCCTTGGCACCGTGAGACATCGAGCGGAGTAGACTATGCGCACATGTGACCGGTGGCAGATCGGATCGCGCGGGATCGGATCGTCGCAACTGGATGCCCCGTGATCCCAGCGCGCGAAGCATTCCAACGTCTCCGGGAGGGGAATCTCCGATTCGTGTCGCACGTGCGTGGCTCCGACGCGTTCGTCAGCCAGACCAAACGCGTCGAGCTCATGAACGATCAGCAACCGTTCGCGATCATCCTCGGCTGCTCCGATGCGCGCGTGCCGGCGGAGATCGTCTTCGATCAAGGGCTCGGCCAGCTGTTCGTCATCCGCGTCGCCGGGAACATCGTCGCGCCGTCCCAAGTGGGGAGCGTCGAGTTCGCCGCCGAGCGTTTTGGCACGCGACTGGTGGTGGTGCTCGGGCACTCACAGTGCGGCGCGATCATCGCGACGCTGGAAGAGCTGCAGCGGCCGACGGAGAATCAGTCGCGCAATCTGCGAGCGATCGTGGATCGCGTGCGGCCGTCCGTGGAGGGCTTGCTCGGAACAGGACTGGGGCACGACCTCGATGCCGTGGTGGAGCAAGCGGTGCGCCTGAACATCCGCGCGTCCGTGGACCACTTGCGGCACGGCTCGGAGGTGCTCGAGCAGTTGGCCCGAGAGGACGGGCTGCTCGTTGTCGGCGCGGAGTATTCTCTGGAGACGGGCATCGTGGATTTCTTCGATGGGGCGCCGGAGGCCAAATGACGATGCGCTGTCGCGTCGTGTGGGCTCTCTTCGCGCTCGCGGCCTGCGCTCGATCACGAGAGAGCCGGCGGGGTGCAGCGCCGACCGACAATCCCGAAGTCGCGCGCCAGTTAGACGACGATCAGCGAGCGAGGTCGAGACCGATCGAGAGCGCGGACATGGACGCGCTGCGGCGCCAGGACAGCGTCCATCGCGTCCGGCTGCGAACGATCGAGGCCGCCGGCGCCTTGCGGACCGCTCACGACTATTGTCACGCGGCGATGATCTATCAACACGGCTGGGACTCACTGTCGTACGAGCGCGCGTACGCTTTCGCGCGGCGGCGCGAGGCGATGGACTCAACCGATGAGGCCGTGCTGTGGCTCGTCGCCGCGAGCTGGGATAGACTCCAGCAATCCCGCGGCCAGCCCCAGTGGTATGGGACGCAGACGATGCGTCGAGGCGGCGCCGGACCGGTGCTCCTCTACACGCTCGATGCGGGCAAAGTGAGCGACGCCGAGCGAACGCGTCGCGTCGTGGGGACCGTGGCGCAGCTGCAGGCGCGACTGGACACGGTGAACCGTCGCCTTGGGCTTCGGTAATTTGACGGTGCAGCGCCAGAGCGGACGATAAGAGGATTCTCATCTTCGCCACTTTTTGCGCGTCGCCTTCCCGAATCCTCGACGGTATGATTCCCCGCTTACGGGACAATCCAGCCCCGCATCAG
>JAYUMO010000005.1:0-11578 GCA_043762555.1 Gemmatimonadaceae bacterium
ACTCGATCGTCGCTTGCACCTCGAACTCGTTCTTCCCGGGCGCGATCATCCGCATCGCTTCCTTCTGCGCCTCGACCGTGATGTCGATCGCGCGGCGCACCAGCGCCAGCTCGGCCGGGCTGTGCCGCGAGCGGAGGGAATCCACGATCTCGCCCGCGTTCACCACCTGGAGCCCGGGGTGAGCGCGGCGCAGCGACTCCATGAGCTGATCGTCGGGGCCGAGGACGGCGCTCGCGTCGAGGTCGGCCACCGCGTAGAGCGTCTTCCCGCCGCCGAGCGCGCTGTCCAGCGCGCCGCGGAACTCGGTGGCGGGGCGCGCGAGCAGGCCCGTGCGTTGGGCGGCGCCCGCCGGTCCGAGTCGCGCGCCGGTCCACGCTTCGGTCGCGGGGTCGCGGGGGAGGACGAAGAGCGTGGTGGTGATGCGAGCGCCCCGCTTCACGATGAGGAGCGACGCGTCCGGCTCCAGGTAGCCGGCGAGATACCAGAAGCGCGGCGTCTGGACGAAGACGAGGAAGTCCTCGCGCGGCTCGCGAGCGCCGAGCGCGACGAGCACCGCCGAATCGGGGAGGCGCGCGGTGACGGCGGCGCGTCGTGGCGCGTATTCGATCTCCGGCACTTGGGCGCGAAGGGGCGCGGCGAGGAGGAGGATCGCGACCAGGGCGGGGAGGCGCGGCATCGACATGAGCGAAGGGGGTCCGATCGGGGAGTGGTCCCCCAAGGATCCTCGTGCGACCGCCGTTGCACAAGCGCGCCACTCTTGTGATGGCGGGCGTCCCGGTTCATGATGGGGTCGGACGATACGCACTCCTTTTCCGAGGTGCATTCCATATGGCCACATCGCAGTCGCCGGCGGCGCCATCCAAGGTCGCTGTCTGGGAGGACTTCATCGATCTCTTCACGTCGCCGTCGGAGGTCTTCGCCCGGCGCAGCGGGGCGGGGACCTGGCTTCAAGTGATCGTGATCACGGTGCTGGCCACCGGGCTCTTCATCGCGGTCAAGGGCCCGCTCCAGCCGGCGTTCGACGCGGAGTTCGCCCGCGCGAGCGCGCGCGCGATGGCGAAGAATCCGCAATTGACCGCCGCGCAGATGGAGGCGGGCCGGGCGATATTCGAGAAATTCGGGATCGTCCTCGTCGGGCTCTTCACGCCGATCAGCTTCCTCTTCACCGGCTTCGCCCTCTGGCTCGCGGGAAAGCTCGTCAGTTCCGTGCAGACCTTCAGTGATGCGTTCATGGTGGCGACGTACGCCTACATCCCGCGGTTGGTGGGCTTGATCGTGGCCGGCGTGATCGCGCTGATGGTGGACCCGGCGAAGCTCAATTCCATGTTCAGCGCCAGCATCGGCGTGGGCCGTTTCCTCGATCCCGACACGACGCCGCACGCGCTCTTCATGTTGGGCGGGCGCGTCGAGCTGTTCGTGATCTGGCAGACGGTCCTGCTCGGCATCGGGCTGTCCGTCACGGGGAAGGTCTCGCGCGGGCAGGCCTTCGCGGCGGCCGCGTTCGTCTGGCTGTTGGGGAGTGCGATGACGCTGCTGCAAGGCTGAGGCGGTCGCGGTCGAGATCGCGGGCGGCGCCGGACCCCGGCGCCGCCCGTTCTCATTTTAGCAGCATCTTCGCGATCGTCTGCAGCTGCATGTTCGACGTCCCCTCGTAGATCGTCCCGATCTTCGCGTCGCGGTAGAACTTCTCCGCCGGATAATCCTTGGTGTAGCCGTAGCCGCCGTGCAGCTCGAGGCAGAGCGACGTCACGCGTTCCGCCACCTGGCTCGAGAAGAGCTTCGCCATCGCCGCTTCCTGCGTGAACGGCACGCCGGCGTCCTTGAGCCGGGCGGCGTTGTAGACCATGAGCCGGGCCGCCTCGAGGTCGGTGGCCGCCTGCGCGAGCTGGAACTGCACCGCCTGGAAGTCCGACACCGATTTCCCGAACTGCTTCCGCTCGCGCACGAAGGCGATCGCGGCGTCGAGCGCGCCGCGCGCCACTCCGATCATCTGCGCGCCGATGCCGATCCGTCCCGTGTTCAGCGTCTCGATCGCGATCTTGTAGCCCTGACCCACCGGGCCGAGCACGTTCTCCGCCGGCACCGCGCAGCCATCGAGGATCAGCTCGGTGGTGCTCGACGCGCGGATGCCCAGCTTGTCCTCCTTCTTCCCCACCGAGAAGCCCGAGAAGCCGCGCTCGACGATGAAGGCGGTGATCCCCTTGTAGCCCGCCGCGGGATCCGCGTTGGCGAGGACGACGTAGATCTCCGCCTCGGCGCCGTTCGTGATCCAGAGCTTGCGGCCGGTGAGCACCCAGGCGCCGTTCTTCCGCTCGGCGCGAGTCGTGAGTCCGAAGGCGTCGGAGCCGGAGCCGGGCTCCGAGAGCGCGTAGGCGCCGACGGTGGTCGCCGCGAGACGTGTCAGATACTTAGCCTGCTGCGCTTCGGTGGCGAAGTGCGCGATCGGGAAGTTGACGAGCGTATTCTGCACGTCCACCATGATCGCGGACGACGCGTCGACGCGGCTGATCGCCTCGACGGCGATGACCACCATGGTGAGCGTGCCGCCGGCGCCGCCGTGGCGCTCGGGCACCTCGATGCCCATGAGACCGAGCTCGAAGAACTTCGGGATGAGGTCCGCGTCGAGCCTCGCGGCGCGGTCCATCGCCATCACGCGCGGCCGCACTTCCGCGTTCGTGAACTCGGCCACCGCGTCGCGGAAGGCGAGCTCGTCGTCGGAGAGTACGGTGAGCGGCGGGCGGACGGATGGATCGGGCATCGCGGCTAACGATATTCGTCGGACAGGCGGCCGGCCACCCTCAGGGTTTTAGGATCTCCCGCGTCACGCCGAGATACGTGATCGAGCCATCGGGCGCGATCTGGTACATGAATTCGTCGGTGACAACCATATGCGGCACGTGCGGCTCGCGTTGGAGAGTGAAGAAGACGTCGGTGTCCTCCGGCACGACATCCAACACCGCGATGTGGGTGTCCTCCGCGATCTGCGAGCCATCGGGCCGGGGCGTGTCGGGCCCGAACTCGACCAGGGTTCGGTGCAGCTGCCGCTTGGCGACCAGCTGCGTTCCATCTGCGGAAATGAGATAGCGCACGTCGCCGCCCAGTGGGCAGCGGCCCGCTTGGGTCTGGGCGGGCGTCGCATAGACCCAGACGCGCCCGCTGTCCTCGGCGAGCGCGGAAAAGTTGTACGGCCTGGTGAGCCGACCGAAGTCCCGCTTGGCGAGCGCCGACGCTCGCGCGGCCACCAGCTCGAAGCGGGTGGCGGCCTGCGGCGGATCGAAGGTACGGACCGTGTAGCTCATCGGACCGGCGCCCCCCACGGCCTGGTACGCCACGAAGAAGGTGTCGGCGGCCGCATTCCGCCTACCGAACGACACCACCCACCGCTCCCCGTCGCGACGGGCAACGTAGAGGTTGATCCGGCTCACGATCGGCGGTGCGGCCATGACGGAGTCCGAGGCGTACCACGCGGCGCGATCGTAGGCGGCGAGCTCGCGACCGTGCGCCGTGATCGCCGCGAGCTCCTCCGCGGTCGGCGGCGTGTGGCGCTGGGCCGCGGCCGGAACGGCAGCGAGCAAGAGCACGAGCGCCATGCTGGAGCGGATCATCATTCCCTCCCGGCGGTAGTTGTCACGGAGGAGACGCGGCGCGCGGGCCGCGATGCACAGCCGCAGGAGTGGCCGCGCGCCTCATCCCGGTCCACTGATCACACTGATCGCCAGGTCCGCGCGCCCGAACGGCGCGGAGACCTGCACCCCCTGCACGGCGCCGCGCACGCGCGCGAGCATCTCCCGCGCGATGGTCACCCCCTCGGCCGTCGCGTGTTCCTTGGACCGTTCGTTGGCCCGGCGCATTCGCGCGACGATCTCAGTTGGCACCACCACGCCGGGGACCTCGTTGGCGAGGAACTCCGCGTTGCGCGCCGAGACGAGCGGCCAGATGCCGGCGATGATCGGGATCCGCCGCGGCGCCACCGACGCGAGGAAGCGCTCGAGCTGCGCGGCGTCGAACACCGGCTGCGTGACGGCGAACTCGGCGCCCGCTTCCAGCTTGTACTCGAATCGCCGCCGCTCGTTCTCGGCGTCGATCGCCCCGGGGTTCACGCCGACGCCGATCGCGAAGCGCGTCGGCGCGCCGATCTCGTGCCCGCCGGGGTCGAGTCCGTGATTCAGCCGGCTCACGAGGTTCGTGAGCCCGATCGCATCGATGTCGAACACCGCCGTGGCGTCGGGATACGGTCCCATCTTCGGCGGGTCGCCAGTGATCAGGAGCAGATTGCGGAGCCCCATTGCCGACGCGCCGAGCAGGTCACTCAACATGCCGAGCAGATTGCGATCGCGGCAGCAGTAGTGGGTGATCGTCTCGATGCCGACCTGCTGCTCGATGAGCAGACTCGTCATGAGCGCGCCCATGCGGCTCTGCGCGCGCGGTCCATCGGGGACGTTCACCGCGTCCACGCCGGCGACCTTCAACGCGCGTACGGACTCGAGCATCTTCGTCGGGTCGGTGCCGCGCGGGGGGACGATTTCCACCGAGGCCACGAAGGTGCCGGAGGCGAGTTTCGAGGCCCAACGCGAGCGGTCGGCGAAGGGGATGGAGGGTCCACGACCGGTCTCGGCGCTCGGCACTCGGCGCTCGGCCACCCCCCCCACCCCGCCTTGGGGCGCGCTGCGCGCGGCAGTGGGGCGGCCGGAATGCCGGGGGGAGAGTGGACGAAGCCCAGAGACGATCGCGGCGATGTGCTCGGGGGTGGTGCCGCAGCAGCCGCCGAGCACCTTCGCGCCCGCCTGGTGGAGATGGCGCGCGTAGGTGGCCATGTATTCGGGGCTCGCCATGTACATCATGCGGCCGCTCACGTCGCGCGGCATGCCGGCGTTGGGTTGCGCGCTCAGCTTGCGCGTGGTGACCGGCGCCATCTTCTCCACCGCTTCGAGGATCGTTTGCGGACCCACCGAGCAGTTGAGGCCGATGATGTCGGCGCCCCACGTGTCGAGGGAGCGCGCGATGTCCTCGGGGGTCGCGCCGAAGGCGGTGAGGCCGTCGGGGCCGATCGTCATCTGCGCGATCACGGGCACCGCGGCCTCCACCTCACGCGCGGCGAGAATGGCCTGTTCCATCTCCGCGAGATCGCCGAGGGTCTCGACAATGAAGCAGTCGGCGCCGCCCGCGCGCAGCGCCGCCATCTGCTCGCGGAAGTAGGCGCGCGCCTCGTCCCGGCTCGTGGGGCCGAACGGCTCGATCCGGATGCCGAGCGGGCCAACGGCGCCCGCGACGAGCGCTTGGTCGCCGGCCGCCGCGCGCGCGATCTCCGCCGCCCGCGCGTTGAATTCCTCGACGTGCCCTTCGAGCCCGTGGTGCGCGAGCTTCACCCGATTCGCGCCGAAGCTGTTCGTCTCCAGCACCTGCGCGCCCGCGCGCACGTAGGCCGCGTGCACCTCGCGCACCAGCTCCGGGACGCGCACGTTGAGCTCATCGTAGCACTGATTGATGTAGACGCCCTTCGCGTAGAGCATCGTTCCCATCGCGCCGTCGAAGACGATCGCCCGCTCGGGATCGAGGAGCGCGGCGAGATCGCGCGCCGCCGTCACGGCGTGGACTCCGCCGCGGCGCCCGCCGCCGCGCGGACGGCGAAATACTTCGCCGCCGGATGGTGGACGATGAGCGCGGCGGTGCTCTGCTCGGGGATCAGCTGGTGCGCCGTCGTGAGCTGCATGCCGAGCGCGTCGGCGGCGGGGAGCAGACGAAAGACCGCGTCGTGGCCCTCGAGGTCGGGGCACGCGGGATAGCCCCAGGAGTAGCGCTTCCCCTGCGACTCCGGGATCCCGAGCTCGCGGCGCACGCGCGCGTGCATCCACTGCGCCGTCGCTTCGGCGGCCTCCACCGCCAGGCCGTGCGTGTAGAATGCCTCGGCGTAGTCGCCGCGCCCCTGCAGCAGCTCGAATCGCCGGGTGGCGGCGTCGCCGACGGTCACGACCTGCAGCGCGATCACATCCGTCTCCCCCGATTCCACGGAGCGGAAGTAGTCGGCCAAACACAGGCCTTCGCGCGTCGCTTGGCGTGGGAGGACGAAGCGTGCGATCTCGCGCCGCGCGCCGCCGTCGGCCTCGAAGGCCGCCGGATCGTAGACGAGCAGGTCGTTCCCGCTCGACTGCGCCGGGAAATACCCGTACACGGCGCTCGGCGCGACCCACTGGTCGTGCTCGGCGGATGCCGACAGCCGGGCGAGCGCCGGCTCGAACTCCTCGCGCACCGCCCGCTCGTACGCCGCGCCCGATCCGCGCCCGCCCCACTGCAGCCGGAAGAGCTCATCGAGATCGAGCAGGGCGAGCACTTCGCCCACCGGGATGTCCCGGGCCACGCGCACGCCGTAGAAGGGCGGCGGGGGGATCGCATTGTCGGCCGCGACGGCGCTGCGTACCGTGCTCGTGCTCCCGCCCGCCGCGTCCTTGCCAGTGGCGGCATGCAGGAAGACATCCTCGCGCGCGGACCGCAGATTCTCCGCCACCAGCGTCTCGCGCCGCTTCGGGTCGACGATGCGCTCCATCGTGTCGAGCCCTTCGAAGGCGTCCTTGCAATAGAAGACGCCGGGCGCGTACGGCCGCTCGCCGTCCACGAAGAGCGCGCGACGCCCGAAGCGGCGGTTGATCGCCGCGCCACCGATGAGCACCGGCACGGCGAGCCCGCGGCGATCGAGCTCCTGCACGCAAAGCGGCATCTGCTTGGAGGTGGACACGAGCAGCGCCGAGAGCCCCACGGCGTCCGCGCGATGCTCCACCGCCGCGTCCACGATCCGGTTCACGGGCACCTGCTTGCCGAGGTCGACCACCGTGTAGCCGTTGTTGGCGAGGATCGTGTTCACGAGCGACTTGCCGATGTCGTGCACGTCGCCATAGACCGTGGCGAGCACCACGGTGCCCTTCGTGTAGCCCTCCTTGTGTTCGAGGTACTGCTCCAGGTGCTTCACCGCGCGCTTCATCACCTCGGCGCTCTGCAGCACGAAGGGGAGAATGAGCTCCCCGGCGCCGAACTTGTCGCCGACCTCCTTCATCGCCGGGAGCAGCACCTCGTTGAGCACGCGCACCGGATCGGCCCGCACGCCGGCCGCCTCGAGTGCGTCCTCGATCCCTTCCTTGCGGCGGTGGAGCACCATCCAGTGCACGCGCGCGTCCGGCGGCAGGTCGGCCGCGGGATCGGCCGCGGCGGAGCCGCCGATCGACGCGCGCGACTCGGCGCCCTCGTAGCGCGCGATGAACCGCGCCAGGGCGTCGGCGCGCCGCGCGAACACGAGATCGTCCGCGAGCGCGCGCTCGTCATCCGCGATCTCGGCGTAGGGGCGCACGTGCGCGGGGTTCACGATCGCCATGTCGAGCCCCGCCTGCACGCAGTGGTGCAGGAACACGGAATTGAGCACGGCGCGCGCCTCGGGGGTGAGCCCGAAGCTGACGTTGCTCACGCCGAGGGACGTGAATACGCCCGGCAATTCGCGTTTGACGAGCCGGATCCCCTCGATCGTCTCGACCGCGCTCTCGAACCACTCCGCCTCGCCGGTGGCGAGGGTGAAGGTGAGCGTGTCGAAGATCAGGTCCTCGGAGGCGAGACCGAACTCCCCCGTTGCCAGATCGTGGATGCGTCGCGCGACCTCGAGCTTGCGCGCGCGCGTCTTGGCCATCCCCTCCTCATCGATCGTGAGCGCGACCACCGCGGCGCCGTGGCGTCGCGCCACCGGCAGCAGCGCGTCGATCCGGGCGCGCCCACCCTCGAGATTCACCGAGTTGATCACGGCGCGCCCGGGCACGTGCTCGAGCGCGCGCGCGACCACGTCGGCCTCGGTGGAGTCGATCATGAGCGGCGCCTCCACCGTCATCGACAGCAGCTTGACGACGCGCGCCATCTGGGCCGCCTCGTCCGCGCGCTCGGTGAGCGCGACGCAGACGTCGAGCACGTGCGCGCCCGCCTCCACCTGCTCGCGCGCCACGCGGGCGATCCCTTCGTAGTCGTCGGCGAGCAGCATCCGCTTCACCGCGCGCGAGCCCTGTGCGTTCACCCGCTCGCCGATGAGCAGGGGTGGCGGGTCCTGGTGCAGCGTGATGGCGCGCATGCTGGAAGACAACCGTGGGGCTCGGCGCGCGGGAACGGCCGGTCTCGGCACTCGGCGCTCGGCGCTCGGCGAACCTCGAACGGCGTGCACGACCGCCGCGAGGTGCTCCGGGGTGGTGCCGCAGCAGCCGCCGACGATCCGGACGCCGTAGTCGTTCACGAACTCGGCGAGGGCGGCGGCCAACGGGGCCGGCTCGAGCGGATAGACCGCGTCGCCGGTGCCCGTGTTCAGCGGGAGGCCGGCGTTGGGGATGCAGCTCACCGGGCGGCGCGCGTGCTCGGCGAGCCAGCGGATCGGGTCGCGCATGTGCTCGGGCCCGGTGGAGCAGTTGAGGCCGATCACGTCCACGCCGAGGGCTTCCAGCGTGGTCATCGCGCTCGCGATGTCGGTGCCGAGGAGCATGCGGCCGCTCGTGTCGAGCGTCACCTGCGCTTGGAGGGCGACGCGGCGGCCGAGCTCGGCGAAGAGCCGCTCGATGCCGGCGACGGCGGCCTTCACTTCGAGGATGTCCTGCGCCGTCTCGAGGAGCAGGACATCTACGCCGCCGGCCACGAGGCCCACGGCTTGCGCGTGGAACTCGGCGCTCAGCTCGTCGAAGGTGATCGCGGACAGCGCGGGATCGTCGCTCGACGGGAGCATCCCCGTCGGACCCATCGATCCGGCGACGAAGCGCGGCCCTCCGCCGCTCCCCGCACCGGCGGCGTCGCACGCCGCCCGCGCGAGGCGCGCGGCCTGCTCGTTGATGTCGCGCACCTTGTCGCCCAACCCCCATTCCGCGAGCCGGCGCGGCGTGCTCTGGAAGGTGCACGTCTCCACGACGTCGCAGCCGACGGCGAGGAACGCGTCGTGGATGCCGCGAACGACGTCGGGGCGCGTGAGCACGAGGTGATCGTTGCAGCCGGCGAGTGTCGGGCCGCCGAAGTCGGTCGCCGTCAGGTGCGCGCGCTGGATGTTCGTCCCCATCGCGCCGTCGTAGACGAGCGTGCCGCGCGTGAGCGCGTCCAGGTAGGGGGATTCGAAGCGGTGGACCATCGCGGCGCGGGTCTCCGAGAAGGGAACAAAACAAAAAAGAAAAGGGCCCGGTGCGCACAGGCACCCGGCCGGCGCTTTAGCTGAATGTTTAACGTGGCCGCAAGTTGCCTGAAATCGCCACGGGACAATTGTGGTTGTCTATCGCTCCGCGAATGGTAGTGCGCTCGGGGCGGGGGAGCAATAGCCGCGCCCGGCCTACCGCGCCCGCGGCGGCTCCGGCCGTTCTGGCCGCTCCGGCGGCTCCGGCGATGCCCCCGGCGCCGGCCCGGTCTCGCGCCCGGTGACCCGCGCGCGATCGGCCACGCGATAGACCAGCGCGTGCAGGCGATTGCGCTCGAGCGGGAGGGTGAGGTCGGCGAGGACGTGACGCTGCAGCACCGGGGGCAGGGAGCTGGGTGCGTCGCCCTCGGTGTGGCAGAGGAGCACGGCGCCGCCGCTCGCGAGCGGGATGCGCAGCGCGTCCGGGTCGGTCTCCGCGCTGCGACGCTCGACCACCACCACCAGCGGCCGGTCGGCGAGCGCGATCTCCACCCCCTGCGCCGCGGTGTGCGCATGGAAGGTGGTGTGCCCCGCATTCACGAGCGACTGGGCGAGTCCCTCGAGGAGCGCGTCGTTGGATCCGATCAACAGGATGGTGGCCATGTCCCTCGCGTCAGTCCCCGTCGGCCCGGCGTCGCACCTCTTCGGCGCTCACCCCGGATATCTCCACGAATTTCGCGCGCGAGTTCGCGCCGCTCACGATCGCCACGGCTCGCGTCGGCACGTCCAGCCACTCCGCGAGCAACGCCAGCAGTTCCTCGTTCGCGGCGCCGTCCACCGGCGCCGCCTGCAATTTCACCTTCAGCGCGCCCGCGTGCACCCCCGCCACCGCACTCCGCGCGTTGCGCGGCTGCACCCGCACGCTGAAGCGGACCGCGCCGGCGCGCTCCTGCACCACGAGTGAACTCATCTCACCCCACCCCGAGGAGCAATGCTTCGGCGATCCACAGCACGAGGATCGCCGCGATCGGACTCACATCCATCATGCCGATCGGCGGGATCACCCGCCGCAACGGTCGCAGCAGCCATTCCGTGAGCGAGACGCACCACCGGAGCCACCGCGCGTACGGCGAGAGGCGCAACCACGATGCGATCACGCGCACGATCAGTGCGAGCTTCAGGATGCCGAAGGTCCAGTGGACGAGCAAACGGTACAGGCCGCCGGCCGACCGGCTGGCCACCATCGCTTCCTCGAGCACGCCGCGCGCCGCACCCAGGAAGAGAAGAAGGAGAATGCCACCCGCCACCGCCGCCACGAGCGCCCACCAGGGCGCCGCGCTCGGCAGCCCTCCCGCCCGCACCACCCGCCGCTCCACCGGCTCGAGCAACGGATCCACCGCGCGCCGGAAGAGCCGCGCCACGTGGCCGAAGGGATTCAGCCGCCGCGTGCGCACCAGCCAGTCGACCGCGCAGATCAGGAAGAGCACCGCCGCCAGCGCGAAGAGCGCTTGGCGCAGCAGCGCGATCACGACATCCACGGCCGGCAGCAGGTCGGTCACGCTCGGTAAGCTGACCGGACGCGAGCCGCCGGGCAAGACCGGCGGGTCAGAGCGGCCGCTCGGGTCTCAGGAGCAGGCGGACCGCCTGCCACGCGCCGCGGAGCCGATCGCCGAGCGCGCGGCCGTGCCAGAAGCTCAGGAAGCCATCGAGATCGCGCGCGTGCGCCGGGCCGTAGCCGAACCACCACGCCTGCCGCCACCCGGCGAACCAGTCGGTGATCACGGCCTTCGTTCTCACGCACTCCAGGAGCCCCATCGCCCCGTGCGAATTCCCCCAGCCGCTCTCCTTCACGCCGCCATGCGGCACCTCCGCGATGCCGGCGGCGACCGCCACGTCGTTGATCACCACGCTGCCCACCTCGAGCCGCGCCGCGATGCGCCGCGCGCGCGCGAGGTCGCGGCTCCAGATGCTCGCCGAGAGCCCGAACGGACTCGCGTTGGCGATGCGTACCGCTTCGTCCGCGTCGCGCACGCGCAGCACCGGCAGGAGAGGACCGAAGGTCTCCTCCCGGAGCACGCCCATCCCGCCGGCGACGTTCACGAGCAGGGTGGGCGGGAAGAAGTCGCCGCCGGTCGTGGCACTCCCCTGGGCGGCGATCGATGCGCCGCGAGCGAGCGCATCGTCCAGTTGGCGTTGGAGCGCCGCCTTCTGCGACGGGCGGATGACGGGTCCGACGTCGGTCTCCGGCGACGCGCCGGGCCCGACGCGCAACGCGCGCACGCGCGCCGCGAGCCGATTCACGAACGCCTCGAAGACAGCGTCCTCCACGAGGATCCGCTTGGGCGCGGTGCACGTTTGCCCCGCGTTGCTGAAGCGCCCCCACGCGATCCCGCTCGCCGCCGTGTCGAGGTCGGCATCCACCAGCACGATCGCGGGGTCGCTCCCACCGAGCTCGAGCACGCACGGGATGAG
>JAYUMO010000006.1:0-9554 GCA_043762555.1 Gemmatimonadaceae bacterium
TGGCCGCTGCGCTCGGCGGTGGGCGTCATCATCGCGGCGATCCTCATCATCGTCATCGCCGCGCTCGGATCGCTCAGGCTCACCGGATTCGCCGATTTCGGCGCCTTCGCGCAGGCGATGGACGCCGGCATCAACGATGTGGTCTTCCTCGGGATCGCGATCTTCTTCCTCGTGACCCTCGAGCGGCGGATCAAACGCCGCCGCGCCCTCGGCGCGCTGCACGAGCTGCGCAGCTTGGCGCACATCGTCGACATGCACCAGCTCACGAAGGATCCCGAGCACCTGACCGGGAGCGGGCCGGCCACGCCGAGCTCGCCCGAGCGCACGATGACGCGCTTCGAGCTCGGCCGTTACCTCGACTATTGCACCGAGCTCCTCTCGCTCGTGAGCAAGATCGCCGCGCTCTACGTGCAGCGCTTCGACGACGAGGTGGTGCTCGGCGCGGTCAACGAGGTGGAATCGCTCACGAGCGGACTGTCGCGGAAGATCTGGCAGAAGATCATGATCCTCGACCGGGCGGCGAGCGACGGCACCGCGTTACCGAACGAAAACCGATAACGTTGCGTCAGGGATTGCCCTACAATCGTAGGGGAATTAGCCTGCAGGTTAGGCTCACCCTCGCTGCCAGATTCTCCCTCGCGACCAACAGAGCGCCGAATGCCATCCCATTCGGCGGACGATGTTGAGGTCGCATCCCCTGCGGGAGTCTTCAGTCGCGTATGTCCGCCGCACACTTGGGTCTTTGGGGGGAGAGCGGGCTCCGCGAGCACCTCTCGGTCGAGGGCGACTCGATGCCGCGCGTGGTGCGCCGGGCGCTGCGCGTGCCGCTCTGGGAGAAGATCGCGGGGGCGAATCTGGTCATCGTGCTCACGGCGAGCACGGTGCTCTATCGCGAGTTGCCGTCGGCGCGGCACGAATTGCTCGTCGCGATGACGGTGGCGCTCACGGTGGGGCTGATCGTGAACCTCGCGCTCGTCCGGATCGCGCTGCAGCCGCTGCGGGAGCTCGAAGCGACGGCCGGGCGCGTGTGGCGCGGCGACCTCGAGGCGCGGGTGCGGCCCTCGCCGATGGCGGACCGCGACATGCTGCGTGTGGGCGGCGCGATCAATCTGCTCCTGGACGGGCTCGTGGCGGACCGCGCGCGCTCGCGGCGGCTCGCGTCGCTCGTGATCAGCGCGCAGGACGAGGAACGCGCGCGCATCGCGCGGGAGCTGCACGACTCGAGCGCGCAGACGCTCACCGCGCTGCTGCTGCAGCTGAGTGCGGCGGTGCGGGAGGAGCGGGACGGCGCGATGGCGGAACGGTTGGAGGAGATCCGCGTGATGGCGGCGTCGGCGTTGGAGGAGGTGCGGGTGCTCTCGTACACGGTGCATCCGCGCGTGCTGGATGATCTGGGCCTCGTGGCGGCGCTCGAGTGTTTGGCGCGCCGCACCCGGTCGGCGGCGGGGGTGGAGATCGACGTTTTTTTGCAGGCGCCCGCTGACGCGGCTCCGTACCCAGTGCCGCCTCCGGCGGCGAGCGTCCTCTACCGCGTGGCGCAGGAAGCGCTGACGAACGCGGTGAAGCACGCGAAGTCGAAGACGGTCTGCATTTCGGTGGACGCGACGCCGCAGCTCGCGGCGCTCGAGGTGCGGGACGATGGCATCGGCTTCGACGTCGACGAAGCAGAGCGTCGCCGCCCGGGCATGGGACTCTTCTCGATGCGCGAGCGGGTGTCGCTGGTGGACGGAGCGTTGGAGATCACGAGCGTGATCGGTAGCGGGACGCGAGTGCACGCGTCCATTCCCTTATCGGAGCTGAGGCAGCCATGACTGGAGACCTGATCCGAGTGGTGCTGGCGGACGATCACGCGATCGTGCGCGCCGGCCTGAAGGCCGTCCTCGGAACGGCCAAGGATATCGATGTCGTCGGCGAGGCGAGCAATGGCACGGAAGCGATCGCGCTCGCCGAGCGCTTGCATCCCGACGTCATCGTCATGGATCTGACGATGGCGGAGATGGACGGGCTGACGGCCACCAAGGCGCTCGCCGCGAAGGGCGGCGGCACGCGCGTCCTCGTGCTCACGATGCACGCGGAAGAGGAATATCTGGTGCCGCTGCTCGAGGCGGGGGCGGCCGGCTATCTCGTGAAGAGCGCGGCGGACCGCGAGCTCGTGGACGCGGTGCGGACGGTGGCGCGCGGCGAGCTGTTCGTGCGGCCGGCGGCGGCGCGCGTGCTGGCGAAGGGGCTCACAAACAAGAAGAAGGACGAGCACGCCGACGACCGCGCGCGCTACGAGAAGCTCACCGAGCGCGAGCGCGATGTGCTCCGGCTGATCGCGGCCGGCTACACCGCGCCCGAGATCGGGGAGCGGCTGTTCATCAGCCCGAAGACGGTGGATACGTACAAGCAGCGGATCAACGAAAAGCTCGGGCTGGCGCATCGCGCGGACTACGTGAAGCTGGCGCTGAAGCTGGGATTGCTCACCGTCGACAGCGTGGAAGTCGCGTAGGGCGCCCCGGGCGCGTAGCTTACGCGCATGTCCTCGCTCGGGCATCTCCTCGCCGCCGCGCTCGTGCTCGGCGCGCTGCACTCCTTCGGCCCCGATCATCTCGCGGCCGTGGGCGTGTTCGTGAGCCGCCGGCCGTCGTGGCGCCGCGCCGCCTCGCTCGGCGCGCGCTGGGGGATGGGGCACTCGCTGGCGATCCTCCTCGTGGGCGGCGCGGTGGTGCTCTCGGGATTGCGGCTGCCGGAGCGGTTCGCGCCGCTGGCGGAGCGACTCATCGGCGTCGTGCTCATCGCGGTCGGCGTCGCGGCGCTCTGGCGCGCCTGGCGGCTGCACGCGCACGCGCACACGCATGACGGCGCGACGCACTGGCACGTGCACTCGCACGCCACGAGCGAATCGCACGATCACAGCCACGGCGCGCTCTTCGGGATCGGGATGCTGCACGGACTCGCCGGCACCGGCGCGCTGGTGGCGCTCCTCCCGGCCTTCACCGACACGCGCGAGGACGGGCTCCTCTTCCTCGTGGTGTTCGGGCTGGGGACGATCTGCTCGATGGCGCTCTTCGGCGCGACGGCGGGGCATGTGCTCGCCGTGACGACGACGACAAAAGGGCGGGCGCCGATCCATCGCGCCGCGCTCGCCTGCGCGGGGGCCGCGAGCGTCGTGGTCGGCGTCTGGTGGCTCGCGTCCGGTGGCGCCTGAGCAGGACGAGCCGCCGGCGACGCCGGAGTATCCCGCGTCGTCCGCCGCTCATCCGCGCATCGATCCGGGCGACACGCCCCCCTGCGACATTTGCGGCGGCGAGACCTGGTGGCGCAGCTGCACGCTGCTTTGCAAGCAGTGCCGCGCGATCGTGATGAGCTGCGGGGACCTCTAACTGCGCATCCGTACCGGCCTACTCCCCAGATAGGAGCCGGGAATCGGGAATCGGGAATCGGGAACCGGGAACCGGTGGGGGCATGACAACAATCGTGTACGACGTGCGCGCAAAGGACCAGACGCGGCGCGCATCGATGAGGGAGCGTTGGGTGCCGCGAGACACACTCCATGCCACCGTCAGGGGGCACGTGAGCGAGTCCTTCGAAGAGCTCGTTGTGTGGCAGCGGGCGATGGAGCTGTTGGTCGAGGTCTACCAACTGGCTAGGCGACTTCCGGCGTACGAGAGCGCTGATCTGGGGAGCCAGGTGCGGCGCGCGGCGACATCGATCCCGGCGAATATCGCGGAGGGCAATGCCCGGGCACACCGGCGTGAGTACCTGCACTTCCTGTCGATTGCTCGCGGTTCCGCCGCCGAACTCGCCACACACCTGGAAGGAGCTCGTCGCGTCGGATACGTCAGTGATGCCGACGTCGCGCACGCCACTCAGCTCCTCCGGAGCGTGGGCGAGTTGCTCGCCCGCGTGGTGGCAAGCCTCTCGAGCTAGCACCCCTCCAAAGTTGTCATGCGTCCACCGGTTCCCGGTTCCCGATTCCCGGTCGTCATAATTCTCTCCGCGCCGCGCGCTCGAGCTGCTCGCCGAGCGCCGCCGCATCGGTGACCGGCGCATCGCACACGTAGCCGCGGCACACATAGGCGGTCGCCCGGCCGCCGATCATCGGCCGTTCGCGCAGTAGCGCGATCTCCGCCGCTCGCTTCGGCCCGCCGGCCGCGAGCACGAGGGCCGGCAGATAGCGCTTCGCGACCTCGGCCAACAGCGCGCGCGTGTCGTCGCGCGCGGGGTCGCCGGCGATCGCGACCTCCACCGCGCCGTGCACCGCGAGATCGGCGGCTCCGAGCAGGTGGCCGAAAGCGGACCCGAACCGCGCCAGCGGCTCGGTGAGCGTCTCGAGCACCCACCGCGCGCGCGTGCGATACGCGTCGTTCGCGTCGAGCTCGGCGAGCTTGAGCAGCAGCTCCACCGTGAGCGCCGTCCCGGAGGGCACGGCGTTGTCGGTCACGTCGCGCGGACGCGTGATGAGCGCCTCGGCGTCGCGCGCGGTGTCGAAGAACGCGCCGGCGCCTTCATCCCAGAACCACTCCGACATCGACGACGCGAGCTCGCGCGCGCGGCGGAGCCACGCGTCGTCCAGCGTGAGCTCGTACATCGCGAGCGCCGCGAGCCCGAGCGCGGCGTGATCCTCCAGGAATCCGCCGATCGCGGTGACGCCCGCGGTGCGCGTGCGCATCGCGCGACCGTCGCGCACGAGATGTGTGAAGAGGAACTCCGCGTTCCGCGCCGCCAACGCCGCGTAGTCGGCGCGCGCGAAGGCGCGCGCGCACTCGGCCACCGCGCGCAGCATGAGCCCGTTCCACGCGGCGAGCACCTTCTCATCACGACCGGGGCGAACGCGCCGCGCGCGCACGTCGAGCAGCGCGGTACGTGCGCGCGCGATCGTCGCCGCCGGTGCGTCGGGGCCGGCGACGTGCAGGATGTTGGCGCCCTCGAAGTTGCCGCCCGGCGTCACCCCCCAATACGCCTTCATGACGGCCCCGTCGGCGCCGAGGATCCCATCGAGCTCGCGCTCCGTCCAGACGTAGAATTTCCCCTCGTGCCCTTCGCTGTCCGCGTCAAGGCTCGAGTAGAAGCCTCCCTCGCTCGAGAGCATCTCGCGCGCCGCCCAGTCGATCGTCTCCTCGGCCACGCACCGTGCGCCGGCGTCGCCGGTGGCCTGCCAGAGCTGCGCGCCGAGTCGCGCGAGCAGCGCGTTGTCGTAGAGCATCTTCTCGAAGTGCGGCACGAGCCAGATCGCATCCACGGTGTAGCGGTGGAGGCCGCCGCCGAGCTGGTCGTAGATGCCGCCGCGGGCCATCGCGGCGAAGGAGCGGCGGGCGATCTCGAGCGCGTGCGCGTCGCCGGTACGACGCCAGCGGCGGAGCGCGACATCGAGCGACATCGTCTGTGGGAACTTGGGTGCCCCCTCGAAGCCGCCGTTGCGCGCGTCGTAGCGCTCGGCGATCGTCGCCCAAGCGCGGTCGAGCGTGTCCAAGGTGAGCGGCCCGGTGGAATGCGCCGCGTCCGCGGCGTGCGCGTACAGGTCGCGCACCCGCTGCGTGGTGGCGTCCACGTCGCCGCGCCGGTCGCGATACGCCGCGGACACCGAATTCAGCACGCGCGTAAAGCTGGGCATCCCGTGTCGATCTTCGGGCGGATAGTACGTCCCACCGAAGAAGGGCACCCCCTCGGGCGTGAGGAACACCGTCATCGGCCACCCGCCCTGCCCGGTCAGGGCTTGCACGGCCGTCATGTAGATCGCGTCGAGATCGGGCCGCTCCTCTCGATCGACCTTGATATTCACGAACCGCTCGTTCATCAGCGCCGCCGTCGCCTGATCCTCGAACGACTCGTGCGCCATGACGTGGCACCAGTGGCACGCCGCGTAGCCGATGCTGAGCAGCACGGGCTTCCCCTCCGCCCGCGCCCGCGCGAACGCGTCGGGCCCCCATTGGTTCCATTCAACGGGGTTGTTCGCGTGCTGGAGCAGGTAGGGCGATGTCGCGCCGGCGAGGTGGTTCATGAACTGCGGGTCTCGGCACTCGGCACTCGGCACTCGGCCGCGAGTCGGAACGACGAGCCGTAGTTGACGGACCTCATTCGCACGCAATGGATCACGCCGAGCACGTGCGCTCGTCCAGCGCCCACACTCCACTGTCTACGCCTTCTATATCCCAGCATCCTGGCACCCCCCACAACCTGTTTCCCACTCTCCCCCCACTTTCCTCTCGAGGAGTAGTCGCCCGCGATGATCCACTGTAACTTCTCGCATGCTCTTCGGCATCGCGCTGGGTGGCGCACTCGGGACCGCTGCCCCCTATTGGTTGGGCGACATGGCTCAGCGCTACTCTCCGTGTTTTCCCTATGGCACGCTCGCTATCAATGTAACCAGGCCGGTCGCCGCACGATGTGTTGGTGACCCTCCTGTGATCGTCCACCGGCCGGGCGACTTGGACGCGAGCGCCGGCGCTCCGTGATCGATGCCGCCGGGGCGCGCCGCTTTGCGTGGCCGCTGGGGATCTCGGCGCTGTTCCTCGCCGGCGCGCTCGTGCCGGCCTCGCCGGTGCGGGACGCGGCGCGGCTCGTCGCGGTGCCGGGCGCCCATCTCGCGCGCCCCGCGCTCTACGTGGTGCTCGCGCCGCTCAGCGATCTCCTCGACGCGATGACGCTCCTCGCCGTGCCGCAGCTCATCGCCTTCGCCCTCTCGCTCATCATCGTGTACGCCGCCTGGCGTCTCGCTCGCCGGCGCCTTCACGGGACGAGCGGTTGGTGCGAGTTCTGCCTGGGGATCCGCGCGCTCTTGATCTTCATCTTGTTGGTCCTCTTCGCCGCCGTACTCCCGCGGCCGATGGCGGCCTTGGTGATGGATGATCCGGACGCGCTGATCTTCGACATCCACAGCCACACCAACTACTCGCACGACGCGCGCGCCACGTTCACCGTGGAAGCGAATCGCGCGTGGCACCGCGCGGCGGGCTTCCACTTGGCGTACATCACCGACCACCGCTGCTTCGATGGCGCCGCCGAGGGCGAGCGCGCGAATCCGGCGCGCGCGGGGGACGGCACCGTCTTGCTGAGCGGGATCGAGCTGCCGGCGGACCAACTGCACGTGATCGCGCTCGAGGCGCCCGATGTCGCCGTACCGCCGGGGCTGCTGGAGCCCTGGTGCGTTCGGGCGACGGCGGGGCGCACGCCACCGGCGTCACCGATGCTCATCCAGACGATCCCGGAGAATCTGCTGCGCATGCGCATGATGGTGTCGGCGGGGGACGGCGGCGTGAACGCGATCGAGCTCTCGGACGGTGCGCCACGCGGGATCGCTCAATCGCAGCGCGACCACACGCGCATTCTGATGCTGACGGCGATCAACAAGCTCACTTACGTCGCCGGGTCGAACGATCACGGTTGGGGGCGCACCGCCGTGGCGTGGAACGTGATGCGCGTACCCGGCTGGCGCGCGCTCCGGCCGGATTCCGTCGGCGCGCTCATCCAAGTGCGATTCCGCGCCGAGAGGAATCACGCGGTGCAAGTGATCGAGCGCCGGAGCCCCGGCGGCGTGCCGCGCATCTGGCTGGCGGTCACGCTGCCGGCGATGGCGGCGAATGTGTTGCGCACGATGTCCTTCGGCGAGCGACTAAGCTGGATCGCCTGGACCTGGGCAGCGATCGGACTCGTCGCGCTCGCGAGGCGGCGGAGAGCGTGACCGGTCTCGGCGCTCGGCGATCGGACGAGGGGCGAACTGCGGGTCTCGGCACTCGGCACTCGGCACTCGGCAGTGCGAGAGGAATAGCGATCGGAGCGGCGGTGGTACGGCTCGGCATGGCGGCAGTCATCGCGCCGATGCCGGATGAGACGTACTACTGGGAATGGTCGCGGCGGCTCGCGGGCGGATACTTCGATCATCCTCCCGCGATCGCGCTGGCGATCCGGGCGGGCACGGCGGTGTTCGGAGATTCCGCGTTCGGGATCAGGGTCGTGCCGGTACTGCTCGGCCTCATCGCGGTGCTCGCGGCGATCGCGCTGGCGAGGCGGGTGGGAGGCGATCGCGCGGCGCTCAGGGCGTCGGTGGTGCTCGCGTGCGTGCCGCTCGCGGGCGCGGGGCTCGTGCTCGCGACGCCGGACGTGCCGCTCCTTTGCTTCGGCGCGCTCGCCCTCCTGTGCGTGGAGCGCGCCACCGCCGGGGATGCGTCGCCGAGCGCCGCGCTGGGTTGGTGGGTGCTCGCGGGGCTCGCGTGCGGCGGCGCGATGGCGTCCAAGTACACGGGCGTGCTCCTGCCGGCCACGCTGCTCGTCGCTATCGTCACCGTGCCGTCATTGCGGCGGCAGCTCGCGACCCCCGGGCCGTATCTCGCCGTCGCGCTCGCATCGCTCGTGATGCTCTCGGTGCTGCAGTGGAACGCCCAGCACGAGTGGATCTCCTTCCGATTCCAGCTCCAGCATGGACTCGGGCCGGTGCGCGGCACCGGGATCAAGCGCGAAGGCGACTTGATCGGCGGACACTTCGCCCTCGTGACGCCGATCCTCTTGGTGATGTTCGCGATGGTGGTCGCCCGCGGCCTGCGCGCGAAGGACGACGCTCGGCGGCGGATGCTCGCGATTGTCGCGACGCTTACCGTCCTCTTCTTCGTCGTGAGCGCGTGGCGCCGCTCCGCCGAAGCGAACTGGCCGGCCCCCGCGTACATTCCCGCGCTCGCGCTCCTCGCCGCGCACGAAGGCTCGATCGCGTGGAGGCGCTGGCTCGCCGCCGGCTGCGCGCTCGGCGCGCTGGTCGTGGCGCTGACCTACTTGCAGTCGGTGTTTCCGGTGGTCCCGATCGCCGCGCGCAAGGACCCGACGGCGCGCAACGCCGGCTTCCGCGAGCTCGCTGCGCGCGTCGCAACGGTGAGCGATTCGCTGCGCCGCCGGGGCGATACCGTCTTCGTCGCCGCGCAGAAGTACCAGGATGCCTCGGAGCTCGCCTTCTGGTTGCCGGACCGCCCGGAGGTGATGTCGGTCAATACGGGCTATCGTCCGAACGAGTACGATCTCTGGCCGTCGCTCCACGAGCGCGCGCATCTCGGTAGCGACCTGGTGCTCGTCGGGCCGGCCGACGCGGACTCGCTGGTCGCCACCAACCCCGGTCTCCGCACGCTCGCGCCGCACTACCAACGCGTCACGCTGCTCGACGTGATCCCGCTCGCCCGCGGTGGCTCGGTGCGCGAACGCAAGCGCATCTGGCTCCTCGAATCTCTCACCTCTTCTCCGCCATGACCTCCGCGCTCGCCCCCGATCTCGAGCGATTCCTCGCCGAGCACGACAAGAAGTTCCACGATGAGCTGTTCGAGCTCCTGCGCATCCCCAGCGTGAGTGCGCGCTCGGAGCACGTGCCGGACATGAAGCACTGCGCCGAGTGGGTGGCGAACGCCCTGCGTACGGCGGGGATGACGGCGGAGATCCTCCCCACCGGCGGGCATCCGGTGGTGCTCGGCGAGTGGCGCGGCGCCGGCGACAAGGCGCCGACGGTGCTCGTGTACGGCCACTATGACGTGCAGCCCGCCGAGCCGCTCGAGCTGTGGACGTCGCCGCCCTTCGAGCCGGTGATCCGCGACGGGCGG
>JAYUMO010000007.1:0-17921 GCA_043762555.1 Gemmatimonadaceae bacterium
GAGCTGATCCAGAAGGGGATCGTCGCCGAGGAAGGCTCCAAGTTCCTCTTCTTCGGGAGCAAGGCGCTCGTCCCGGGGCGGCAGCTCGACAAGGCGCAATTCACGCCGATCAATAAGTGGGACGATGTGCCGATCGTCCTCCACGTCACCGACAAGCCGTACAAGGTGGTGTCGCGGCAGGACCCGCAGTTCATCGAAGCCGGCAAGGACTCCGCCGGCAAGTTCAACGGCGAGCTGCACATCACGCAGCCCGCGGAATTCTGGTCCACCTCCAAGTATCTGATCATCGTGGAGGGCGCCTGATCCAGCGCTGACGCGCGGCCCCGCCGCGCGCGCCCCCGCACGCACTCGGACGCGTGTTCGGTCGACGAACGGCCGGCCGATCCAATCTTCATTTGGGATCGGGCCGGCCGTTCGGCGTTTCCCGCACAGCGCGTGCGCGACTCCCCGACGGCGGATCTCCCGCGCACGACGCATCGTTCCCTCACCGCCCACGCCGAGGGGCCGCATGTTCACCACGCTCATCGAGTCGCGGCACGCGCACGACCTGCACGCGAGCGAGACGTTCGTGAGCACGCTCGTGCACGCGGGGCTCGTCGCGCTCGCCATTGGCCTCACCGCGCGCGCGGGCGAGCGCGACCGCGCCGCGCCGGCGGAGACCGTCATTTTCACCACGCCGAGGCCGCCGCCGCCGGCGCCGTCGACCTCTCCGCCGCCGCGCGACGTGGTGGTGGCGCCGGTGCCGCCCAAGGGGTTCCAGGTGCTCACCGCGCCGGTGGATATCCCCGACCGGATCCCGGACGTCGATCTCTCCAAGGCGGTGACGAACGAGGAGGACTTCAGCGGCCGGGGGACGCAGGGAGGGATCGCGAAGGGGGTGGAGGGGGGCACGCCGCCGCCGATCCGCAACCAGCCGTACTTCGAGTTCCAGCTGGAGAAGCCGGTCATGGCGCGCGAGGGGAACCTGCCGCCGCGCTATCCGTCGCTGCTCGAATCCAAGGGGGTGAGCGGCGAGGTGCTCGCGCAGTTCGTCGTGGATACGGCCGGCCACGTGGAGCCCGGGAGCGCGCGCATCCTGAAGAGCAGCGATGCGCTGTTCGCGGGCGCCGTCCTGAACGCGCTCCCGCACCTGCGCTACTACGCGGCCGAGGTGGGCGGGCACAAGGTGCGCGCCGTGGTGCAGGTGCCCTTTCGCTTCACCGCGCCCAAATGAAAATGACCCGGGCGCGTCGTGAAGCGCCGCTCAGTCGCCGCGGGAGGCGAGCGTGGCGGGGAAGGGTTGTGACGGCGTGGGGAGCATGATGCCGTTCACCGGCGAGAGGCGCTTCGCGCGCTTCTCCTCGTACATCATCCGATCGGCGCGCGCCAGCAGATCGTCGAGCTCGCGTGGCGCGTCCGGGTCGTAGTACGCGATCCCGACGCTCAGGGAGAGCAGATACGTCCGGTCGGCGCGCGCGTTCCGCGCTCGCAGGTTGTCCTGCAGGCGGTCGGTCCAGAGCTCGGCGTCGGCGCCGCCGTTCTCCATCGCCAGCACCACGAACTCATCCCCGCCCACGCGCGCCATGATGTCGGAGTCGCGGAAGGTCTCCTTCAGCAGATCCGTCGTCTCGAGCAGCGCGTGATCGCCCGCGCGGTGGCCAAGCGTGTCGTTGATCAGCTTCAGCCCATCGAGGTCCACGAAGATGTGCGACACCCGCTTGCGCATGCGGTCCGCCACCTTGAACAGCTGGCGCGCGAGGGTGATGAGCCCGCGCCGGTTGTAGAAGCGCGTGAGCGGGTCCACCAGCGACATCTCGCGCAGCGCCGCGTGCAGTTGCTGCCGCTCGATGGCGTAGCGGATGGCGCGCACCAGCAGCGGGCCGTCCACTTGTCCCTTCACCAGCGAATCCTGCGCGCCCACCTTGAGCGCGCGCATCGCGAGGGCTTCGTCATCCACACTGCTGAGGACGAGAATGGGCAGGTCGGGCCGGTGCTCGTGCATCAGTTGGAGCGGCTCCAGATGGTGCCCGTCGGTGAGCGAGAGATCGAGCAGCACGGCGTCGAACTTCTGCTCGTTCAGCGTTCGGAGGGCCTCGGAGACGTGGGCGACGTGCCGCAGCTCGAACTGGGCCGCCGCACGTCCGGCGACGGCGCCGTGCAGCCGGCGCACATCGCGCTCGCTGTCGGCGATGAGGAGCACCTTGATCGGCGCGACGTTCATACGGCCACCCGCTCCGGCTGCGGTGCGATCGCGGCCGGCCCCTTCGCCGGCGGGAGCGCGGGGGCGCTCTTCCCTTCGACGATGCCAAGAAAGAGCGTGAAGAGCCGCGGATCGAACGCCTTCCCGTCCTCCTTCCGCATGATCTCGAGGGCGCGCTCGCGGGAGAATGCCTTCCGGTACGGCCGGTCGGTGATCAACGCATCCCACACATCCGCGAGGCAGAGGATGCGCGCCGAGAGCGGGATCGCCTCGCGCGCGAGCCGGTCGGGATAGCCGCGCCCGTCCCACCGCTCGTGGTGGTGGCGGATCATCGGCTTCACATCCCAGGGGAACTCGATCCCCGCCAGCATCTTCTCCCCGGCCGCCGGGTGGCGCTCCATCAGCGCGCGCTCCTCCGCGTTGAGCGGGCCGGGCTTGTTCAGGATGCTCGACGGGACGATCAACTTCCCGGCGTCGTGCAGCAGCGCGCCGGCGCGGAACCAGAAGAGCGACTCGGGATCCAGTCCGGCGAGCCGCGCGAGCGAGCAGGCGAAGTCAGCTACGCGGTCGCAATGGCCGCTCGTGTAGTCGTCCTTCGATTCGATCGACGCGCCCCAGTCGCGCACGATCTCGAGGAACTTCGATTCGAGCTCGCCCAACCGCCGGCGCGTCTCCATCACGTCGCGCCGGGCGCGGAGCTGCGAGAAGAGCCGGTGCGCCGTGTTCAGCTCCCGCAGCGTGTCGCGGTTGCGGTCCTGCCGCCGGTAGAGCTCCGCCCGCTCGCGCGCGGTGTGCGCCGCGAGCACCAGCTCGTGCCGCTGCTCGGCGATCAGCCAGGCGCGGGACAAGAACTCCTCCGCGACCACGAAATCCCCCGTCTCGCGCGCGATCACGCCGAAGTGCTTGTAGGCGTCGCCGAGCGCGCGCACGTCGCCCGTCCGTTCGGAGAGCTCGAGGGCCGTGTCGCACCAGAGCCGCGCCACCCGATAGTCGTGCCGCGAGATCGACAATTCGGCGCGGTTCACCGCCACCGCGATCTGCGTGCCGGCATCGCCGCTGCGCTGCGCGGTGGAGTAGGCCTCGTCGTACATCTCCTCGGCCGACCGCCAGCGGCGCATCTGCGCGTACAGCATGCCGAGGTTGTTCAGGAGCCCCGACATCGGCACCTCGAGGGCGAGCCGGCGGTAGCCGGCGAGCGCTGCGCGATAGTGCTTGAGCGCCATCGGCAGGTCGCCGCGGATGCTCGCGATCGTGCCGAGGTTCTGCTCGATCATCGCGACCAGCTGCGGCTCGCCGGCGAGCGTCGCGTACTTGACGGCGCGGCGGTAGAGCCGCGCCGCCTCATCCAGCTCGCCGCGCTGCTGCTGCGCGATCCCCATCAGGTTGATCACGCTCGCCACCCCCGGCCGGTCGCCGTTGGCCATCGCGACCGCGAGGGCCGCCGCGTAGCAGTCGAAGGCGGCGTCGGTGTCCGCGTCATCGGCGAGCGTGCGTCCCGTCCAGCGCATCAGCGCCGACGCGGCCGCGGCGTGCTCGCGCCGGTCCAGCTGGTAGAGCGCGCGCTCGTACATCTCGCGCGCGGCGGCGCGCTGTCCGGCGCGCTCCACCTTCAGCGCCTCCGCGATCAGCGCCGCCACGTCGGCCGGCAGCCCCTTCAATTCGCGCGGCGTCATTCGGCCGGCTCCGCGCCGCCCACCGACACGCCGTACTCGCGCAGCTTGCGCGTGAGCGTCGGCCGGGAGATCCCGAGGATGCGCGCGGCCGCGCTCCGGTTCCCGCCGGTGATCTGCAGCGTCGCGAGCACCGCCTCGCGCTCCACGACCGCGAGCAGCTTCCCCTCCGGTGGAATGACGATGTCGCGCGGCGATCCGTGCCCCGCGTGGCTGGCCGGCAGCGACAGCCGCTGCTGGATCATCAAGTGCTCGGCGCCGATCGACTGCCCCTCGGAGAGGATCGCCGCGTGCTCGATCACGTTCTTGAGCTCGCGAATGTTCCCGGGCCAGCTGTGCGCGCGGAGCGCGGCCACCGCCTCCGGCTCGAGCGTCTTCGGCTCCAGTCCCTGCTGGCGCGCGATCTCCTCCAGGAAGTGGCGCGCGAGCAGCTCCACGTCGCTCGACCGCGTGCGCAGCGGCGGGAGCACGATCCGGAAGACGTTCAGCCGGTAGTACAGGTCCTCGCGGAACTCCAGCCGAGCGACCGCATCGTGCAGCGACGTGTTCGCGGCCGTGATGATCCGGCAGCTGATCTCGATCTCTTGCAGCCCGCCCAACCGGCGCACGCGCCGTTCCTCGAGCGCGCGCAGCAGCTTGGGCTGCAGGCGCGGCGGGAGCTCGCCGATCTCGTCGAGGAAGAGCGTTCCGGTGCCGGCAAGCTCCATTAGCCCCCGCTTCTGCGCGCGCGCGTCGGTGAACGCACCGCGCTCGTGGCCGAAGAGCTCCGACTCGAGCAGCGTCTCGGGGATCGCGGCGCAATTCACGGCCACGAAGGGCTCGCCGCGGGCCACGCCCTCGTAGTGGATGCCGCGGGCGAAGAGCTCCTTGCCGGTTCCCGTCTCGCCGACCACCAACACCGTGGTCAACCGGCTCGACGCCACCTTCCGCGCCCGATCCAGCGCGTCGCGAATGGTCTCGCTGTCACCGACGATGCTCTCGAGCCCGAATTGCACCACTCCCCCGGTTCGTGTTTCTGAGCAAGGGACTGCATCCGGCGCTCCAAAGTAACCGCGCGCGGCCGATGCCGTTACCTCGGGGGCCCGGAGCTCCGGCGCCGGCTGCGAAACGTGGGTGACCGGATGCATTTCTGTCTCTCTCGTGCTCACGCGGCTAAGGCGGCGAGCCGCCCTTCCACCGCGCGCACGTCACGCACGGCACCGAGCGCACGGAAGCGGACCAACGCCCCCTCCCAGGCCAAGCGCGCCGCCGCCGGCTCGCCCCGACGGAGCCAGAGCTCACCCGCCTCGCGCTCCACCTCGGCGGAGAGCAACGCATCCTCGCTCGCCCGCGCGAGCGACCGGGCCTCATCCAGCGCGCGCGTCGCGTTCTCCAACTCCCCGCGCTCCCGCCCGATCATCGCCAGCACGCGCAGCGACTCAGCGCGGTGCGCCCGGTCGCCGCGCCGGTCGGCCACCGCGAGCGCGCGGCGGCAGGCATCGTCGGCCTCCGACAGGCGGCCGCGCGCGAGCATCAGCTCGGCGCGACTCAGCTCCACGAGTCCTTCGAGCGAGACATCGCCGAGCTGGCGCGCGATGCGCAGCGCCTCGAGGGACGCGCGCTCGGCCTCCTCGTACTCCCCGGCGAGCACGTGCAGCCGCGCGACGTTGACGAGCACCCAGCACGCGCCTTCGTCGTCGCACGCGTCGCGGAAGCCGTGGAGGCTCAGCCGGAAGCGCGCCAGCGCGTCGCGCCCTTCGCCCTGCATCATCGCCAGCGCGCCCAGATTCTGCTCGATCATGCTGAAGAGCCGGCGCTCCCCGGCGTGCACGGCGTTGAGCGCCGCCTCGGCGTAGAGTCGCCGCGCGCGTTTCACGTCGCCGCGGCGCTGCGCGAGGATCGCCAGGCAGTTCACGGCGTTGGCGATGCCGCCGGCGTACGGCAGGCGGCGCGCGATCTCGAGGCTGCGCTGGTAGAGCGGCTCCGCCGCCGCCGGCGTGCCCAACTCGCGCAGCAGCGACCCCTTCCAGCGGAGCACGTCCGCGAGTTGCGCCGACGGCCGGTGCGGCTCGAGCAGCGCCAGCGCCAGGTCGTAGAGGGCGAGCGCCTCGCGCGCGTCGCCCTCGCGCTCGAGGCGATGCGCGCGATCGGCGATCTCACGCACCTCGGTAACCGGTGGCATCCGATCGACCGTCACCGGGGTAGCGCGCGTTGGCATGGCGACCGAGCGCGAGCGAAAGCCGGTGCTCAACGGCGCACGCGGGGCGGGGGGCCGCCCGCCACGACCTGCGACGCCAGGATCACCACCGAGAGGAGCGCACCGAAGCCGGCGAGAGTCGCTGCGGACAGATAAACGCGAGCGTTCATGGCAGCGACTCCGGGGAGAGGAACGGCGCCCCAACCGCGATCGTTAGAGCGCGCGACCCTCTTATAGCAGCAACTGTCGTGCCTTTCGTAAGTCGTTGCTAATGGCTGCTGCCCTGAGGAGCCTGGTACGAAAGATTTCGCTACCCTGGCACTTTTCTTTCCATCCCCAGCACGTTCCTTTCCACGGTCGGAACGAGACGTTTCGGTTCCGTGCTCCGCAGGAAAGCTACATGCCACCGGTCTCGTGCGTCCAAACGAGCCGAGAAATATCGGCGATGAGCCGGTCCGCATCGGCGGCGGGAGCGCTGCTGCCGGTGAGCACCACGAGCACGTAGGGCGCGCCTTTGCCTCCTGGCGGGTACACGATCGCGGCGTCGTGGCGCACGAGTCCGTCCACCCATCCCGTCTTGTGCGCCACCGGCACCCGTGGCGGCAGCCCCGCTGGGATCCCCTCGTTGAATTCCTGGCCGAGGAGGATCTTCCGCATCGCCGCGCAGCCGGCGGGCGAGGCGGCGCGGTCCCGCGCGATCGCCGCGAGCACGATCGCGAGATCGCGCGCGGTGACGGTGTTGATGAGCCCGGCGCGGTACGCCGGCCCATCCTCCACGCCGCGCAGCACACGGATGTGCGCCGCGCCGAGCGATCGCATCGCGGCGGTGGTCCGGGCGGGATCCGCCAGCTCGATCAGTACGTTCGTCGCGAGGTTGCTCGAGCGCGTGATCATCAGGTCGATCAGCTCCGCGACCGTCACCGACTGTCCGACGCGCGCGTAGAGCGAGCTGTCGGAATCGTCGGCCATGTCGAGCGCGTACGGCGAGCCGTCGACGATCGACCGGAACTGGTTCTCGAGCACGAGCTTCTGGTCGAGCGAGAGGGTGCCCGCGTCCACCATGCGAAAGAGCTGGATCATCACCGGCACCTTCATGGTGCTCGCCGCGTGAAAGGTCCAGTTGTCGTGGAGGAAGAGCGAGTCGTCGTCCGCGCCGAGGCGCCAATAGGCGACCGCGGTGCGGAAGGCGGTGTCGGCGGCAACGCGCGCCTGCACCTGCGCGGCGAAGGGATCGGGCGCGTGCGCTGGCGCGGCGGGCACCGGCACCGCGAATTCGAGCGCGAGCAAGATGGAGAGTGTCAACATGGGCGCGAATATATCGGAGCGGGCGGCACCCTGTCAGTGGCCGGGTTGCCGATCGCGCGCTCGCTCGTGTCTCCTTTGCCCGCGCCCGCCGTGCTTTCCGCCTCAACCCTGCCCGAAGCCGCATGACGCCATTCGACCAACAGGCCGCGCCCTCCCCCGCCCCCGCCGCCGAGCCGGGCGTGAAACGGGAACGGCTGCGCTTCACCGATTTCAAGTTCGAGCGTTCCGTGGACGGCCGATGCACGGCGGAGGTCGAGCTCGAGTGGACGGAGGGGGTCCGCGTGCGCGCGAGCTCCACCGGTCAGTCCAGTCAGACCGGGGACCTGCGCGTCGCGGCCGAGGCCGGGCTCCGCGCGATCGAGCGCTTCTCCGACGGCGCGCTCTCGTTCGAGCTGGTGGGGATCAAGTCGATCCGCGCCTTCGACGCGATTGTGGTGATCGTGTCGGTGGTGAATCACGGGGTGGGGCCGAAGAAGCTCGTGGGCTCCTGCCTCGTGGAGACGGACCCGATCCGCGGCGCGGTGGTCGCCGTGCTCGGCGCGACGAATCGCGTGCTCGGCAATTTCATCGCGATGCGCTGATCGCGCCTCGATGAGGCCGCTGGGACACTGCGTCACGCTGGCCGCGCTCGCGGCGGCTGCGGCCTGTCACGCCACACCGCCCGCGACTGCCGTTGCCCCCGCGGCGCCGCGACCCGACTCGATGCGGGCGCCGGCGATCGCGGACATGAGCCGCCGGGACCCCTCGGCGATCCCGTCGCCCGAGGTGACGAGCGTCGCCGTCAGCCTCTTTTTTTTCGGCGACTCGCTCGCGCCGGAGCTGGTCGCACCCGAGGGTCTGGCCGATCCGGCGAGGGAGAACAGCGCGACCGCCTCGACGCCGGCGCCCACGTGGGACATCGACGTGCGCTCGTACGAGACGCGTCGCCGGGTCACCTACTACGTGAACCGCTTCCAGAACGAAGCACGCCCGCGCTTCGCGCTCTGGCTCCAGCGTGGCGGCGGCTACGAACCGATGATCCGCGCCAAGCTATGCGCGGCGGGGCTCCCCGAAGACCTCACCTACCTCGCGCTGATCGAGAGCGGCTACGACCCGAACGCCTACTCCAGCGCCGCCGCGGTCGGCATCTGGCAGCTCATGACGGGCACGGCGCGGGGACTCGGCCTTCGCGTCGATTGGTGGATCGACGAGCGGCGCGATCCGGTGCGCTCCACCGACGCGGCGATCCGCTTCTTGAGCGGGCTGAACGGGCAGTTCGGATCGCTCTATCTCGCCGCCGCAGCGTACAACGGCGGCCCCGGCCGAGTGGCGCGCGGGCTCACCCGCTACGCCGACGAGCTCGAAGGCTACTCCGGCGACGACGCCTACTTTGCGCTCGCGGAAACCGATTACTTGCGCGCCGAGACGCGGGATTACGTGCCGAAGTTGATCGCGGCGGCGATCGTGGCCAAGGACCCCGCGCGCTATGGCTTCACCGCGCCCCTCGACCCTCCGCTCGCCTACGATTCGGTGATGCTGGGACCGGCGATCCCTCTGGCCGCGGTAGCCAGCGCCGCCGGCGTCCCGCTCACGTCAATTGTCGAGCTGAACAACCAGATCCTGCGCGGGATGACGCCGCCCTCGGGGCGCTGGTGGGTCCGCGTGCCGGCGGGTGCGGCGGAGGCTGTGGACACGATGCTCGGGCGGCTCAGCCCCAAGGATCTTACCGCATTCAAGCGTATTTCTGTGAAAACTAGCAGCACTATAAAGACATTATCACACAAGTACGATATAACATCACGACAGTTCGTCTGGTTCAACCCGACTTTCAAGTTCTCCAAGAACAAGTCCGGGCGCGTCGCCGCCGGACGCGTCGTGCTCATCCCCACCCCCGCCACCCTCGCCGCCGCGCGCGACGTCCCCGATCCGGCGATCGAGCGTTACGGCGCCTCGCGTCGCCGCGCCCTCACCCACGTGGTGAAGCGGGGGGAATCGCTGGCCGGGATCGCCGCCCGCTACGGCACCTCCGTACCGTCGCTCCTGCGGCTCAACGGGCTCAAGCAGAGCGTGATCTTCCCCGGTCAGGTGATTTTGATCGTCGTGCGGCGGTCGCACCCCCCGAAGAAGCCGAAGCAAAAGGCCTCGGCGCCCGCCACGCGCTGAGCGTGGGCTGATCGTGCTCAGTCTACGGTGCCCTTCCCCTTGTAGCCGCGCATCACGGCCAGCTCGTAGCCATTTCGCGGGTCGAGCCCCAGCGCGCGCATGCTTTCCACCGTCTGCTCGCCGCGATTGTACACGAGCAGCGCCAACCGCACGTCGCCCCGGTACTCCTCGATCAGGGTGCGCAGGAAGCGGAAGCCGACGCGCAGATTCGTGCGCGGCTCCGTGAGATGCTCGCGCGAGGTGTCCTGCTCGAAGTAGCGCGCGGTGGCCGGCATGATCTGCGTCAGCCCCACCGCGCCGGCGTCGCTCACGGCGTGCTCGTTGAACTGGCTTTCCACCCGCACCAGCCGGAAGGCCAGCTCCGGGTCGATCCCCTCTTCGCGCGCCACATCGTAGATGGGCGCCGCGATGTCGGTGCCCACCTTGTACTGCGCCGAATACGCCATGATCGCGTTCGCGCGATCGAGCCGCGTCCGCGTGGCCTCCAGCTCCCCGCGCGTCGCCTTGAGGTCGGCGCGCAGATGTCGTGCGTCCGCCGTCAGTCCGAAGGTGAACCCGCTGTCCGAGGCCTGCGCTTCGCGCGGCTGCTGCTGCGGAACGAGGGCGACGGCGCCGATCAGCGCGAGCACCAGCAGCCCCTTCCGGATCCGGTCATTGCGCCGGACCCGGTCGCCGCGATGCGAGTACGTCTCCCGAGTCTTCCTTTTCAGTCTCTTCATTCTCTTGGACCCTCCACTTGGAAGGATTCCAGACACACGAACGGGGCGATCGATCGCCCCGTCGCCCGAACGGGCAAAAACAAAACAGCTACAACGCATTAGGACGAACGGCGTCATCGTTTCCAGTGTCCGCTCCTGCCTCCAGCCTTTTCGAGCAAACAGATGTCGTTGATCCGCATGCCCCTATCCATTGATTTCGCCATGTCGTACACCGTGATCAGTGCTACGGCCACGGCGGTGATCGCTTCCATTTCCACCCCGGTCTGCCCCCTCGTCCGGACCGTCGCTTCGCAGCGCAGCCCCGGGAGGGTCTCGTCCGGGCTCAGAACTACCGAAATTTCGCCGATAGGCAGGGGGTGACACAAGGGGATCAATTCCGCGGTCCGCTTGGCCGCCATGATGCCTGCCACTCTGGCAATTGACACTACGTCGCCTTTGGTCAAAGAGTTCCGCCGGATCGCGTCGAGCGTTTCGGCGTTCATCCGGATCGAGCCGCCGGCGCGCGCCACGCGGTCGCTCTCCGGCTTGTCCGTGACGTCCACCATGCGGGCTTCGCCGCTGGGCGCGACGTGCGAGAGGCGATACGCCTGCGTCTTCCTTTTCTTCTCTCTTAATTTCTTCATCCGAGGGTGCGCTGGAGTTGGGCCACGAGGGCCGCGCCCAGGAGCTGCGGATTCAGATTGCCCGCGGTGCGCTGGCGGGTCACCTGCACCGCATCGATGGCGCGGCCGGCCGCGGCGGCGCGGTACGGGTCGTTGTGGGTGACGGCCTCGCGCGCGCGCTGGTGGAGGAGCGCGGTGAGGGCGTCGAGCGTGTCGGCGAAGAAGCCGCGCGCCTTCGAGCCGCCGAGCGCGAAGATCGTGCGCAGCTGCGTGGCGCGATCGGCGGTGGAGGCGTCGAGCAGCGCGCGCGCGGCGGCGAGCGCGTCGTCCCGCGACGAGGCGGCCAGCAAGGTTCCCGGCGCGCCCGCGGCGAGCTCCACACGCGCCGCCTCCCCCTTGTTTTTTTCTTTGGGCGCCTCGCTGCCGTCGAGCGCCTCGCGCACCGCGGGATCGGCGAGCCAGGCGCGCACGTCGCGCTCGGCGAGCGGGGCCACCCGCTGCGCGACCACGCGCGAACGGATGGTCGGCAGGAGCGCTCCCGGTTCGCTCGTCGTGAGGATGATCGTCGTGTCGGCCGGCGGCTCTTCGAGCAGCTTCAGGAAGGCGTTCGCCGCTTCGGGGCTCGACTCCTGCGGCACCATCCGTTCCGCGTCGCCCACCAGGATCACCTTGCGCTTGGACACGGTGGGCGTGTACGCGGCGTGTTGCACGAGGGCGCGCACCGCCGAGATGAAGATCCCCTCCAGCCCGGACGGGGGCGGGTAGAGGCCGTGTCCCGCGGCGCGCTCGCCACAGGCCTCGGCGTAGTCGTCGAGGACCTCCCGCGGGGTGGGGTCCGCGTCCGTTGACCGCGGCCGCGGGAAGAACCAGCGGAGATCGGGGTGCGCGAGCTGGAGCGCGTAGCGACAGGAAGCGCACTTGCCGCAGGGGCGCTCGAGCTTTTCTTCGCCGTCGCCGTCGCCGTCGGCTTTTTTTAGGCAGAGCAGGAGCTGGCCAAGCCAGAGCGCGAGCCGCTGTTTGCCGATGCCGCGCGGCCCATGTAAGAGGAGGCTCGCGGGGAGCGAGCCGCGCTCGACGGCGTGCTGGAGCCGCCGGCGGAGCGCGTCGTGGCCGTAGAGCGGGATGATCGGCACGATCAGGAATATGCGGTGGTAGCAGAGATGTCGGAAGCCGAGGCCTTTTTTGGCAGGCCTTTTTTGGCGGGCTGCGAAGGCGCGGACCGCGCGCTACATTCGGCACGACCCGACATTCGATCATTCCCGGGAGGGCGGATGCGTCGCAGCGGTGGGCTCGCGTTCTCAATCGTAGTGGTCGTTGCTCTGGTCGCTCCCCCGTCGATCGCGGCGGCGCAGGACGCGAGAGCGTTGACGGGTACAGTGGTGGCGGTGAACAAGCGCGACGCGACCGTGTCGCTCGTCGATCTGGCGACGAAGGCCATCTCCATCACCATCCCGGTGGGGGACGGGCCGCACGAGGCCGCGGTGTCGCCCGACGGCCGCTGGGCGCTCGTGTCGAACTACGGCCCGGGACGCGTGGCGGGGAACACGCTCTCGCTCATCGACATCTCGCAAGGCACGCTCGAGAAGACGATCACGCTCGGCGCCCACCGCCGGCCGCACGGGCTCGCCTGGCTGCCCGATGGGAAGAGCGTGCTCGTGACGGCGGAGCTCGACAGCGCGCTGCTGCTGGTGGACATCGCGCGCGGGGCGGTGACGTCGGTGATCCCGACGGGGGAGGCCGGCGCGCATCTGGTGGTGCTCACGACGGACGGCGCGCGCGCCTACGTGACGAACGTGGCGGCATCGAGCGTCACGATGATCGACGTCGCCGCGCGCCGCGCGGTGAAGAGCGTCCCGCTCCCCGCGGGCGCGGAGGGGATCGCGCTCCGGCCGGATGGGAGCGAGTTGTGGGTGTCCAGCCGCACGGCGAACCGGATCACGGTGCTCTCGGCGGACGATCTCTCGGTGCGCGCCACGATCGAGAGCGGCGACTATCCGATCCGCATCCGGTTCACCCCCGACGGGAAGCTCGCGCTGGTGACCTTCGCGCGCTCCAGCGAGCTGAAGGCGTTCGACGCCGCGACGCGGGCCGAAGTGTCGGCGATCGCGATGAGGGTCTCGAAAGCGGCGATGCATGGCGCCCGTTCGGCGGAGGGCTACGAGAACAAAACGGTACCGCTGGGCCTCACGGTCTCGGCGAATGGCGCGTGGGCCGTGGTCGCGAACGCGGGGGTGGACGCGGTGAGCGTGGTGTCGCTCGCGGACTACGACATCACGGCGGTGATCTTCGTCGGACGCGAGCCCGATGGCGTCGCGTACTCGCCGGTGGTGCGGCCGCCGGGCGAGTGAGCGGCCCGAGCGGTCAGTCGCCGGGGTGCTGCAGCTTGAAGACGAGCGCCGCCGCGGCGCCGCCGAGGAAGGGCCCGACGAGATAGATCCAGACGTTCGCGAGCGACGTGCCGTCGAAGGCGAGGCGCGCGAACGCGGGTCCGACACCCACCGCGGGATTGAACGCGCCGCCCGAGATGCCGCCCACCGCGAAGGCGCCCACCATCACCGTGAAGCCGATCGCGAGTCCGAAGTAGGAATTGTTCGCGGTCTTGCTCGCGGTGGCGGTGTTCAGCACGACGAGCGCGAGGGCGAAGGTGAAGAGGAACTCGGCGATGGTCGCGCCGACCTTCGTCACTTCCATGCTCGGGTCGGGGGCGAAGGTCTTCCCGGTGAGGTAGTGCACGATCAACGCCGCGAAGAAGGCGCCGATGAGCTGCATCACCATGTAGGGCGCCACGTCGCGCGCGGTCAGCTTCCCGCGCAGGAAGACGGCGAGGGTGACCGCCGGATTATAGTGCGCGCCGGAGATGGCGCCGCCCATGTAGCACATCACCATGAGCACGGAGCCGATCGCGAGCGGTGCGAGGGACGAGCCGGAGGTGACGGTGAGGCCGATGGTGAGCACGAGGAAGAAGGTGCCGATGAATTCGGTTACGTAGTTCTTCGCCACGGGCGAGCTCCGGAGGTTTGGGTTCGACGGTCGAGGCGGGAACTTGGCGAGAATTGGCGCGGGGGGCCAGATGGTGCGGGTGGAGCGGGTCTCGGCACTCGGCACTCGGCACTCAGCGGGGAACCGCGGGCGCGAATGGGGGGTTTGGTAAGGCGACAGCACAACAACAGACAGAGGAGCAATGCGAGCGCGGCATCATTGGGTGGTTCGGGTGACGCACTGGGTGAACGTGGTGGCGTTCACGGTCATGGTGGGGAGCGGGCTTCGCATCTTCAACGCGTATCCGGCGTTCGCGCGGCGGGGCGAGACGTTCTGTTGCTATCCCTTCGAGCACCAGCCCATCCCGGCGAACCTCACCTTCGGCGGATGGCTGGGGGGCGCGCGGCATTGGCACTTCGCCATGATGTGGGTGCTCGTGCTGAACGGGCTGGTGTACCTCGCGTTCATCTACCTGCACGGCGAATGGCGCGACCTCGTGCCGCGTCGCGGCGACGTTCGCGATTCGTGGGAGATGGCGAAGTTCTACCTCTTCCGGCGGAAGGACCACCCGCGGCAGGGGAAGCACAACGCGTTGCAGAAGGGGGCGTACTTCGCGCTCCCCATGCTCGCCTCGCTGGCGGTGCTGACCGGGCTCGCGATCTGGAAGCCGGTGCAGTTGGCGCCGCTCACGGACCTGATGGGGGGCTACGTGTGGGCGCGCTACTGGCACTTCCTCGTGATGGTGGCGCTGGTGGCGCTCGCGGTAGGGCATGTGTTCATGGTGTTCGCGGTGGATCCGTACGCGCTCCGCGCGATGACCACCGGCGGCTACGACGAGCGGCTCTCGCCGGAGGCGCGCAACGCCCGTCCCTTCTATCACCTGCTGCCGCGGAGGCCGCATGGCGATTGACCGCCGGGACTTCCTGCGCAGCGGATCGTTCGCGCTGGCGGCGGCCGTGCTCGAGGCGTGCGACAGTCGCGGCCCGCGGTCGGCGCGGAAGGCGCTCGCGTTCGCCGAGGGGAGCAACGAGTCGGTGGAGCGGTCGATATTCCGGCACCGTGCGATGGACTTCGCGCCCGAGGGCGCGCGGACAGCGGGGATGGCGTTCCCGTCGTACTTCATCTCCGCGCGCATGCCGATGTGGGACGAGCGCATGCGGGGACCCTGGGCGCTGGAGGTCACGGGCGCGGTGAAGCGGCCGCTCCGGCTCTCGCTCGCGGAGCTCGCGAAGCTGCCCAGCGTTTCGCAACGCGTGAACCATTACTGCGTCGAGGGCTGGACGGCGGTCGCGGAGTGGCAGGGGGTGCGGGTAAGCGACCTCGCTCGGCTGGCGGGAGTGGGGGCGGACGCAGGCTACGTGGATTTCGAAAGTTTCGACGACGGGTACCATGAGAGCTGGGACCTGGCGAGTGCCATGCATCCGCAGACGTTAGTGGCGTATGCCATGGACGGGCATTGGCTGGGCGGGGCGCATGGGGCGCCGGCGAGGGTGCATTCACCGGTGAAGTTGGGGTATAAGAACACGAAGTATCTCACGCGAGTGGTGTTCTTGCCGGAGCGAACCGGTGGCTATTGGAGTGATCAAGGCTACGAGTGGTTCGGCGGCGTGTGAGTGGGGGAAAGTGGGAAACAGGGTGTGGGGGGTGTCAGGAGGGTGGGAAATAGAAGGCGTGGGCAGTGGCGAGTGGGGACTGGACGGGCGCGCCGAATCCAGTCGAACGCAGAACAGGACGGAGGTGGGGAGTGGGGGCCACCGTCGGGCGCGCGCGGAGCGCGCCCGACTTTCATGCGCCCGCGGAGCGCGCCCTATGGCTCTGGGGCGACGGCGCGGCGGCCGGTGGCTTCTTGGACGGAGATGCGGAAGACGACGTCGCGGTGGGGGACGGGGTCGTCCTCGCGGAAGGTGGCGGGGAGGAGGCGACGGAGGAGCTCGAGCGCGCGCGCGTAGGCATCGCGCGATTCGGCGTTCGCGTCGGAATCGAGCAGGTACACCCCGCCGTGCACCACCACGCTCCGCCAGTCGAAGAGCGACGTCACCTCGTCCACCTCGAAGGCCACCCACTTATTCTTCTCGAGCGTCTCGAGCTTGGCGCCGCGCGACGTGCGGGCGTAGATCCAGCCCTGGGAGTACACGTAGTGCATCGGCTCGATGTCCACGCGGTCGTGCAGCGAGTACGCGATGCGGCCCACGCGGTTGCGCGCGAGGATGGCCGTGATCTCCAAGCTGCCGAGCTCTTCGATGTTGGGCGACGCGTTCGACATCGGCGTTCCGCCGCGATGGGTGCCTATAGAGTGGCACCTATCGCGGCGGTTGTCACGTCCCCCAACCCCCGACGACGCGTCGGGAAGATCCCGGGGTCAGTTCGCGCGCATCAGGTGCACTTCGCCGGAACCGCTCTCGATGTGGATCACGCCCTTGCCATCGCCGATCTTCCCCACGATCCGGTCGCTCTCGTAGCGCGTGACCTGGATCGGCACGTCGGCGCGCACACCGCCGCTGCCGGCGTCCACATCCAGCTGCGCGCCGAGCGTTTCGGGGATGCGGAGGGTGACGCTCCCCGAACCGCTATCCACGTCCAGCCGCTCCACGTCGCCGACGAGACCGAGATCCACGTCGCCGCTCCCCGAGTCGAGCTTGATCGAGCGGGCGCGGAGCCCCGAGATGGTGATGCCGCCGGAGCCGACGTCGAGATCGGCGTTGTCGACCACGATATCCTGCGCGCGCACTTCGCCGGAGCCGGCGTCCACGTGCAGCGTCTCGCCGTGCACGCCGCTCACGGTGACGTCGCCGGAGCCGGCGTCGAGATCGAGCGACCCCGCCGCCTTCTTGACGGTGGTGCTGCCGGAGCCGACGTCGAGGGTTAGCATGCCCTTGGTGTTCTCGGTAATCACGTCCGCGCTGGCGACGTCCACGTAGAGGTCGCCGGTCACGTTGCTCACGGTCACTCGGCCGACGCCGAGATTGAGCCGCACCTTCTTGCCCGGCGGGATGGCCACGCGGAGCACTGCGGAGGCCTCGAGCCCGCTCCCGTCCCCGGTGATGCGCACGCGATGCCCGCGCGCGTTGTCGCCGAAGGTGCCGTCGTCGTTCACATCCAGCGTGGTGGACGAATGGCGGCCGAGGCCGGGATAGATGATCCGCGTGTCGGGGTAGATCACGCGCAGCGTGTTGCGCGACCCGATGCGCCCGGTCTCGATCCGGAGCTTGGCGGCGTCCGGGCCGGCGCGCGTGATCTCGACGGTGACGTCGGCGCCGGTGCCGGCCTCGGCGCGGATCTCGCCGGCCAGGTTGTAGATCGCGAGGTCGGAGCCGGAGAGGGATTGCCGCTCCGTTTGCGCTTGGAGCGCGAAGGGGGCGACGAAGAGGGCGAAAAGGGAGAGTGCGCGCATGGTGGGCTCGGAGGGTGAGGGTCCGCGCGGTTGGACACCCGGATGGCGCGGATGGTTTTGGTTCTCATGGCCCGGCGTGCACGGCGCCCAGCGCCTCAGGTGGTGATGAGGACGCCGGCGTCGAGCAGCGCGTTCGCGATCTCGAGCCCGTCGCGCGGGGGGAGGGCGGCGGCGTCGATCGCGTCGGAGAGCAGGCGCTCGCCGTCCAGGAAGGCGGTGAGGTTCTCCACCGTGTCGGTCCAACGCAGCACGGTGACGCGGCCGCGGGGGGAGCGCGCGAACACGAGCGACAGCTCCGCCGGCTCGGCCTTGGGTGGCTGCGCGGGGAGGTCGTCGGCGACGGTGAGCTGGAGGAGGGGCTGGAAGATCGCCGGCAGATTCCACGCGAAGCGCAAGACGGCGGCGTCCGGATTCACGATCACCGCGAGCTGCGGCCGGGCGCGCGGCGGCGTGGCGGCGGGAGGGCGCGGCCCCGACTCCGTGAGGAGCTGCGCATTCTCGTAGCGCACCAGATCGGCGGCGTAGGGCGGCGCGCCCCGCGCGTCGGCGAGATAGGCCTGCACCAGCCGTGCGATGTCGCGCGCCGTGGTCCGGCTGCCGAGGATGATCGTGGGGAGGAGATTCACGAACTCGGGCGTGTGGAGCAGCCCCTCGGGCGTGCGGCCGGTGAAGCGGGCGAGCGCGCGCGAGTACTTGTGGAACTGGAGGATGCGCTCGTGGTAGAATTGGCGCGCGAGGAAGGTCGCGAAGCGCTCGAT
>JAYUMO010000008.1:0-1576 GCA_043762555.1 Gemmatimonadaceae bacterium
CGCGAGTTCGCGCGCCTGCGCGAGGGGGGGGTCACCGCGGGCGAGCTGTCCCAGGCGCAGGAGTACGCGATCGGAACGCACGCGATCCGCCAGCAGAGCGGCGCCGCGGTGCTCGGCGACCTGGTGGACGCGTGGGTCCTCGGCCGCGGGCTCGCGGAGCTCGATGAGCACGACGCGCGCGTGCGCGGCGTGACCGCGAAGGCGATGCAGGCGCTGGCGTCCCGCTATTTCGAGGAGTCCCGCCTCGTGCAGGCGGTGGTGCGGGGGAGTGCCGCGGCGCCGAGTGCGCGCTGACGACAACTAGCCGCGCGGCCGCGCTTCGCTGCGGATCTGCTGCGGGACGAGCCGTTTCGCGAAGACGTCCAACGCCTTGCGCGCATCGCGCGACGCCGGCGCCAGGATGTCGAGCAGCAGCAGCTCGCGCTCGGGAAAGCTGTGGAGCGCGATGTGGCATCCGTCCAGCAGCAGGACCCCGGCGACGTCGCCGGCGGGCAGCTGCCGCACCACCGGCGCGCCGATCGCCGCGTAGCCCGCCGCCCCGGCGGCGGCGATGAGCAGGCCGCTCAGCATCGTGGCGTCGCGCAGCGAGTCGCCGCTCACACCGATCAGGTCGGCCGCGACGTGCGTGAAGGAGGAGACGGCGGGAATGGTCGCGTGCATCTGACTGATAGATGCCCCGACCCCGCATTCCGTAACAGCGGTGGCCGGCGAGCCGGCCGCCGCGTCAGAACATGCTCATTGCCAGGAACGTCTTCAGCGAATCGTTCGTACTGCGGAGGCGCCCGCTCAGCATGCGGATCACCGCCCAGAGCACCTTGATCCCCAACTCCCGATTGAATTCGAGCAGCATCTCGAACTCGGGGCGCGAGATCGACAGCAGCGTCACGCCGGCGTGCGCAATGGCATCGGTGGAGCGCTCGCTCTTGTCGAATACCGCCATCTCCCCGAAGAGCGCGCCCTGCTTGAGGACGGCGAGCGCTTCCTCGCCCGCGCCGGGGATCTGCCGGGAGATCCGCACCTCGCCCTCGGCGATGATGAAGAGCCGGTTGCCCGGTTCGCCCTCGTGGAAGATGTACGTGCCCGATTCGTAGCGGCGCTCCTCGCACAGCTCGGAGATGCGGCCGAGCTCGTCGGGAGCGAGGTCCTGGAAGATCGGGATCGTGCGCAAGAGCTCGATATTGGCGGACATGCCCCCAGTTATACCGCCCCCCGGCCCACGCTGGCAAGCACATGCCCGCTTCCCTAACTTTCCCGCGTGACCTCCCCGCGTGTCCTCACCCTCCCGAACCTGCTCTCCTTCGCGCGCATCCCGCTCGCGGCGGCGTTCGTGGCGGTGCACGGCACCGACGCCCGACTCGCGCTCCTCATCGCCGCCTCCCTCACCGATCTCCTGGACGGCTGGTTCGCGCGCATGGGGACGACGACCCGCTTCGGCGCGCTGCTCGATCCGATCGCGGACAAGACGTTCGTCCTCTTCGCGCTCTCCGCGTATCTGTTCGCCGGCGCGCTGTCGACGCGCGACTACTTCATCATCATCTCGCGCGACCTCGCGACGGCCGTCGGCTTCCTCGTCGCC
>JAYUMO010000009.1:0-6348 GCA_043762555.1 Gemmatimonadaceae bacterium
CGACGCGTCGGAACCCAAGGCCGTCGCCACCGAACAGGTGGGGAGCGCCGTGAGCGCGGGCGCGCCCGACGCGCAGAACCGGTCGCTCGTGCTCTTCGACAGCGGCGATGAGATCGTCGTGCGCGCGGGCGAGCAGGGCATTCGGTTCCTGCTCGTGTCGGGGAAGCCGATCGAGGAGCCGGTCGCGTGGTACGGGCCGATCGTGATGAACACCGAGGACGAGCTGCGGCAGGCCTACACCGAGCTGCAGAACGGGACGTTCATTACCAAGGACTGACGCGCGCGCGACGGCGGCACGCGTCAGTTCGTCTTGGCCTTGGTCTTGGCCTTGGCGCGTGCGCTGTCCTGCACGCGCTCGGTCGAATCCGGCCCCGGACCCAGATCCGATGTGGCGAAAGAATAGGGCACCGACGATTTCGACACCGTGATCCCCGCGCCGCCGCTCTGAGATTTGAATCCGACATTCACCTGCGAGAGCGCGGCGTAGCCGGGGTAGTGATCGCGCACGTACGTCGCGACGTTCCTTGCTGTCTCCGCGCGTTCTCCTTCCGGCAGATCGGCGAGCTTGGAGTTGGTGAAGGTCACCGTCAGCGCCGTGTTGCTGATGTTGACATAGACGTTCGGCTCGCCGAATTCCTTCGCGATGCCACTGGCGAGCTCGACCACCTGCGTGAGCGTTTTCTTCATTGCCTGGAAGCCTTCGCAGCCCGCGGCGAGCGAGAGCACGGCCAGGGCACTGCAGGTCGCAGAGATGAGACGTATGGCGGATCGCTCCGGAAGGGGACGGTTGCGGGACGCTCTCACTTCGTCTTCTTCCACTTCGTGGTCTGCGGCAGGGGACGCCCGTTGGCGGAGTGCTCGGCGAGTATTCCCAGCCGCTTGAGTCGCGTTTCTTCCTTCTGCGCGCTCACCACCCACCACCCCACCACTTTCCGATACCACGCCGGCTGCGCCTGGAAGAAGGTCCAAGCGGCCCCGTTCCGCTTCAGGATCCTCGCATACGGATCGGGGAGCCTCTCGGTGCGCTGCTCGTAGGAGTAGATCCCCGACCTGTTCTCCTCGCGCGCGGCGAACGCCTTCAGCCCCGCCGGTCTCATCGCTCCGCGCTCGGTGAGGTCCTGGACACGGCGGATGTTGACCGCGCTCCAGATGCTGCGCGTCTTCCTCGGTGTGAAGCGGATCATGTAGCTGATCTCGCCGATGCTCTTCCGGATCCCGTCTATCCATCCCACGCAGAGCGCCTCGTCCACCGACTCCGGCCAGGTGATGCTCGCATTGCCGGAATCCTTCTTAATAGTAGCCCACCCAGAGCTCCAGCGCGCTCTCGTGATTCACCTTGAACCACGCGCGCAGCTCGGCGGGCGTCGCGAAGAACGTCGGCTTCGATCGCGGCGCGGCGCTCACTCGCTCTTCGCCATCGCGACCCAACCCGGCGTCGAACCAACCGTCTGCCGGAGGATGAGATTCAGCTGCGCCGCGTGATGCTGCACGTGCCGCATGCTGTACAGCAGGAGCTCGGCATCGGTCATCTCGAGCCAATAGAATCCGCAGCGGCGCCGCGCCTTCTCCTCCGTGAACGCATCGATCGTGGCTTTGCACTTCCGCCGGCCGTGCTCGAGATACGTGCGCAGCTGGCTCTTCGCGTAGACGTGCTCCGGGAGAGGAGCTGGTTCGGGGCGCGTCGGCGCCAGGCGAGTGTGATCGCCTCGCGCACGGCGCGCTGCGTCGCGAACACTCGGCCGCCCACCCGGAAGTCCGGGTGTCCCAGATGTGCGCGCTCGGTCGCCACGGGAAGACCGAGCGCCATTTGCCGGACTTCGCGCGACGTCACGGCCCTGCACCACTGCTCGCGTTGAGCGCGAACTCGAGGATCGGGAGCTCACGCGCCGGAGCGCCCGGCATCGGCGCCGGCTCCGCGCCGATCTCCCGAGCGCCCATCGCACGATAGAAGCCCGCCGCATGGGGATCGGACACCACGCGGACGCGCTTCGTACTCGCACCGCCGCGCCGCGCGGCACGAAGAGCGTGGTGCACCAAAGCACGCCCTACCCCCAGACGCTGCGCGCGCGGCGACACCCAGAGGTGCTCGAGCGCCCACTGCGCGCCGTGATCCTCCAAGGCGCAGACGCCGAGCACCATCGTCTTCGATTCGGCGACGAACAGCTCGTGAGCGCGCACGTACTCGTCGGAGATGGTGAGCTCCGCGCGCCACTGATCGAGCCACTCGGCCGGATAGCCCCACGACGCCTTGGCCTCGCGCGCGAGCGCCGAGAGCGCGGCGCTCTCCGCTGGCACCGCGGCACGGATGGTGAAGTCCACCGGCCCGACTAGTTCCACTGGCATTCCCTCCGTAGCTTCTGCCGCTGGCAGCGTGCACGCTACACCGACAAACCGTAACCCGCCAGGAGATCCATGCGCTACGTTCGAATGCCGATCGAAGTCGAATCCCCCGAGGAGACGGGCTACGATACGATCGACTGCAATCTGGCGGAGAGTTCGATGCGCGACCGGGTGCTGGGAGATCTGGCGCTCGACGTGGACATCGGCAAGACGATCCTCCTCTACGGCGATCATCGCGGCCATCCGGCGCTGCGCGCGCTGCTCGCCGCCGAGGGGAAGTGCGCCGTCGATCAAGTGTTGCTCACGCCGGGCGCGGCCGGCGCACTGTTCATCGTCTCTACTACTTTACTCGCGGCGGGGGACCACCTGGTGGTGCTCCGCCCCAACTACGCGACGAATATCGAGACGCCGCGGGCGATCGGCTGCGACATCTCCTTCGTGGATCTCACCTTCGAGCGCGGGTGGCGCTACGACGAGAAGGATCTCGCCGCCGCGATGACGCCGAAGACCAAGCTCGTGAGCATCACCGACCCGCACAACCCTACCGGCACCGTGCTCGATCGCGACGCGCTGCGGCGCATCGTCGCGCTCGTCGAGTCGCGCGGGGCGCACCTGCTCGTGGACGAGACCTATCGCGATCTCTCTCCGAACGTGGCGGCGCCCTTCGCCACCGCGCTCAGCGAGCGGGCGATCAGCGTCGCGTCGCTGTCGAAGGCCTACGGTCTGCCCGGCCTCCGCATGGGCTGGCTCATGACACGCGACCGCGCGCTCAACGAGAAGTTCCTCGCCGCCAAAGAACAGATCTTCATCTGCGGCGCGGTGCTCGACGAGGAGATCGCCTACCGTGTCTACCGCCGCCGCAGCGAGGAATTGCCGCGCATCGCCGCCGAGGTCGTACGCGGGCGCGGCGTGGTGCGCGAGTGGATCTCGGCGGAACGGCGCATGGAGTGGGTGGAACCGCAGGGGGGCGTGGTCGCCTTCCCGCGCATTCGCAGCGACGCGGGAGTGGACGTGAAGCGCTTCTACGCCGTGCTCACCGGCGAGCGGAAAACGTGGGTGGGCCCCGGCCACTGGTTCGAGCAGGACGATCGCTACATGCGTGTCGGCTTCGGATGGCCGACAGCGACGGAACTCAGCGACGGGCTCGCGAACGTGAGCGCGGCGCTCGCACGGAGTGCGTGATCGCGTCAGCCGAAGAGTATCAAGACGGCTGCCCCCGCGATCATCATGATGAGCCAGAGCAAGAGGCTCTGCGTCCGGTCGATCAGCCAGAAGACGACGGTGCCGACCACCACGCTGACGGCGGTTTGTATCACTACCGTAGGCATGACCTCGCCGCCGAGGAGACTCAACCCCGCACCGATCACGCCGAGGACCATGGCGGCCCGGAATGGGTGTCCGAATTTCGCGACCGCGGACACCAGCATGATGATCGCGATGATCTTCACGGGGGTCATGGCTTGCCTCGGAAAGTGATGGCTTGACGCGCAATGGTTGCCGCTAAGCTACCTCATCTCCGCCCGATCGCTACGCGGTGGGATGAGCAGGCCGCCGAGTCCCAAGATGCGCCCACGGAGCAGTGAAGGCACGCGCTATTCCGCGCGAGTCACGCCGCGCCCTGCACCGTGCGCTGTGGATTCCACGTGTGCGTCTCGCTCTGCGCGAAGCGGCACCAGGCATGCAGCGCGTCATAGATCACGAGCCCTTGGCGCAGCTGCTCCTGGTCGTCGGTGAAGTTGTGCGAGAGTCCGAGAGAGATCGCGAGGAGCCCCGCGCACTGCGGGGCCAGCTCGAAGCGCGCCGTGTCGGCGCCGCGCACGATGACCGCCAGCTGATGGAGCGCGGGGTCATCCAGATGGTACTTGGCGAGGAGCGCGTCGAAGGAGCAGAGCGGGCCCTCGTGGGTCAGCTCTACCCCTTCGACATCGAAGGGCGTCGCGCCGAGCTCGGCGGCGCGGCGCATGACGTCGGCCGGCGGCACGAAGATGATCTCAGCTTGCGGATCGATGAACCGGAGGATGAGCCAGGGACAGGCGATCCGATCGACCTTTGGACGCGCACGCGTGATCCACTTCATAGTATTGGGATCCTCCCGTTTCCGAGTAGCGGCGGCGCGGCCCCGGGGAGCTCGGCGAACCACGAACGATCAGCGGCGACCGGGCGAAGGGACCATCTCGGGCGCAGCCGGCCGAGCGGTCGGCGGCGCGAGCGGGGCGAGTCGAGGCTCCGCGCCCAACCAGTAGAGGCCATTGGCCATGATACAGTAACCGGTGGCTGCGAACCAGACCATCGCCACGCCGACGAAACCGGTGAAGTACAACCACGCGGCGCTGCGGACGATCGAGAGCGTGGACGCGATCGTGAGGTTGATCCCCACCGCGAGGTAGATGCGCCGCTCCAGGTACCAGCGGTCGGTCTGCATGAAGTAGAGGTTGCCTCGCGTGGGCTCGGTGCGCCCGAGCATCGGCGTGAATCCGGCGAGCTTGAGCAAATTGCCGACGATGCAGAAGCCCGTGACCGATACCACGATCGACGCGAGCGCCGTGGCGATGACGAGCAGCACCCAGTACGGATCGACGAGCGCCGCGAGCGTCGTGCCCACGAGCAGGACGAGGCCGGCGACGAGCCAGACGGTGCGCTCGATGTACCAACGGTGTGTCGGCACGATGTAGACGCCACGGCGCAGGGCCATGCGGCCCACCATAGCGCGCGCTTCCCGGGGGCGCCAGGGAGTCGGATGGTCTCGAGCGCGAAGCCGTGAGGGAATCTCCGACGCCGGACGGCTTCGGCCGATCGCCCTGCTCGATGAGGACGCCAGAGACGCTGCTGTCGTCGAGGTGGTGGGATCGGGGCTACTTGACAAATATGCCATTAAGTGTAAAGTTAGTACCGCCAGTCAACAACCACCCGGAGCCGCTCCATGACCTCCTGGACCTTCGACGACATCCCCGACCAGACGGGCCGCACCGCCATCGTCACCGGCGCGAACTCGGGCATCGGGCTCGAGACGGCGCGGATGCTGGCGCTCAAGGGCGCCGACGTCGTGCTCGCTTGCCGGAACCCCGAGAAGGGCGCCGACGCCCTCGACCTCATCGAAGCCGAGCGGCCGGCGGGGCGGGTGACGCTGCAGGAACTCGACCTGTCGGACCTCGACTCGGTCGACGCTTTCGCGCGCGCGTTCGCCAAGACGCACCAGCGGCTGGAGCTGCTCGTCAACAACGCCGGCCTGATGGTGCCGCCGCTCACACGCACGAAACAGGGCTTCGAGATGCAGCTCGGCACGAACTACCTCGGCCATTTCGCGCTCACACTGCGCCTCCTGCCGCTCCTCCGGCGAACGCGCCGCGCGCGCGTGGTCGTCGTGTCCAGCGGCGCCCATCGCCGCGGGCGTATCACCTTCGACGATCTCAACTGGGAGCGCCGGCCCTACCGCGCCCGCGCGGCCTATCGGCAGAGCAAGCTCGCGGCGCTGATGTTCGCGCTCGAGCTGCAGCGGCGGCTCGCGTCGGCGGACTCGTCGGTGCGCGTCACCGCCGCCCATCCGACGCGGACCGCCACCCGCCTGCGTCGGACGGCGATCGCCGCGCGACTCTACAACGCGCTCTTCGGCATGAAGCCGGCCGTCGGCGCCCTCCCCACGCTGCGGGCGGCAACGGATCCCGCGGCTTTCGGCGGCACGTACTGGGTCTCCTCGCGCGATTCCGACGCGCATGGCGCGCCGGTGGCGGGTCGCGTCGCCGAGCGCGCGATGGACGAAATGGTCGCGGCGCGCCTCTGGGAGCTGAGCGAGGAGCTCACGGGGGTCTCGCTTCCGATCACGGCACCGGCGCCGCAGCGCCGCGCGGCCTGATCGATGGCCGACCGCTCCGACAGCTCCGCCGCGCGACGCGTCGGGATCGTCAAGGCGACCTCGGGCGAGTTCCTACGCTACGGTTTCAAGAAGACGTCGATGGACGATCTCGCCCGCGCGGCGGGGCTGTCGCGGCAGGGACTCTACCTGCACTTCGC
>JAYUMO010000010.1:0-1916 GCA_043762555.1 Gemmatimonadaceae bacterium
GCGCACGCTCGGCGCGGCGAACGCGCGGCTCGTGCCGCCCACGATGGGCGGCGAGGATTTCTCGTACTTCACCCTCGACGCGCCGGGGATGTTCATGAAGCTCGGGACGACGACGCCCGGCGGCGCGAGCGGCGGCTGGCACACGCCCACCTTTCTCGGCGACGACCAGGCCGTGCCGACCGGCATGCGCGCGATGGCGAACCTGCTTGCGGATTACCTCACGACGACGCGCGTCGTACCGTAGTCAGTCGCGCCCAGGCCCGCGGGGGGGGGATCGGCCGGGAGTACTCTCCTCGTCGGGCGCGCCGCGTAACGCTGCGAGCCTCGCGCTGAACTGCGCGCGAGTCTCTTGCTACGCGTCGTTGCCCTCCTGCGGGAGGCTCCCGCCTCACCCCCTTCACGCGTGGGCGCGTGCGATCGTGGTACGGACCAACGCGTCGCGCCAGGAAGCCCTCGCCGCGGGTAGTCGCGTGCCGCGGCGAAGTGCAGCGCAGTCGAGTAGCGCAGCACCCCGAAGGCCGGGAGCGAGCTGCAGCCGTCAAAGCAAAACATCGGGTCGTGCGAGCGCCGGCCACGCTCGGCGCGAGCGTCACGGCCCGGTTTTGCGTGACGGCTGGAGCGAGCGACCCGGCACGCGCCGACTCGGTCGTCCACGAGATCTCTCCGCTCCGCGCGTCTTCGCCGCGCTCCGGTCGAGATGACGACGACGAGCTGCGGCGCCGCGCTCCGGTCGAGATGACTACTTGGCGCCGTACTTCGCGTTGTACCGCGCGATGCTCTCCACGATCACGCGCATCGCCGACTCGCTCTTCTCCCACCCGATGATCTGCACGCGCTTCCCCTCCAGATCCTTGTAGATCTGGAAGAAGTGTTCGACCTCCTTCAGGTAGTGTCCCGGGAGGTCCGCAATGTCGTAGTACTCCTCGTGGTACGGATCGCTCACCGGCACGCCGAGGATCTTGTCGTCCGGCTCCCCCTTGTCGAGCATCTTGAGCACGCCAATCGGGCGCACCTCGATCTGGCACCCCGGAAACGTGGGCTCGTTCACGTGCACGATCATGTCGAGCGGATCGTGGTCCTCGTGCAGGGTGCGCGGAATGAAGCCGTAGTCGCCCGGGTAGTGCACCGCGCTGTACAGGACGCGGTCGAGCTTGAGCATCCCGCTTTCCTTGTCGAGTTCATATTTGTTGCGGCTCCCCGTGGGGATCTCCACCACCGTCGTCACGCGTTCCGGTGGATGGGAGCCCGGCGGCAGGTCGTGCCACGGATGCATCATCGTTCGTGCGGCGGAGGCGCCCCGCGCCGGCGCGCGCGAACCGCGCGCGCGCGCGTCACAAGGCTCGTCACGTAGACGCCGAGCACCACCGCCACCACGAGGTATGCCGCAATGAAGTATCCGCCATTCTCCGGCATCAGCGCTCCTCCTCCATCGCCGCCACCGTGTCACGATCGACCGCGAGCCGGTAACGCGCCCGCAGCAGTCCGGCAAACAGCAATACAAACGACGTCATGCTCAGCGCGAACGTCATCAACATCTCGTTCGACAGGCTGGGCGACCCGGGCTTGAGCACGATCGGCATCGGGTGCAGCGTCCGAAAGAGATACACACTCAGGTGAATGAACGGGACAAGCATGCCGCCCAGCACGCCGAGCACCGCCGCGTAACGCGCCCGCGCCCGCTCGTCTTCCACCGCGCCACGGAGGATCTGGTACCCCAACAGCACGAACCAGAGAAAGAGCGTCAGCGTCAGCCGCGCGTCCCACGTCCACCACGTTCCCCAGATCGGCTTTCCCCAGATCGGCCCCGTCACGAGGACGATCGTCAGGAACGCGAGTCCAACCTCGGCGCTCGCCTCCGCCACGCGATCGAGCCGTTCGTCCTTGAGCCAGAGCCATGCCGCGCTGCTCAGAAAGAC
>JAYUMO010000011.1:0-5826 GCA_043762555.1 Gemmatimonadaceae bacterium
GCGACGCCGCGCCGCGGGCGCGGGAGCTCCTGGTGCGCGTGGGGCTCGGCGATCGCACGCACCACTATCCCGCGCAGCTCTCGGGCGGGGAGCAGCAGCGGGTCGCGCTCGCGCGCGCCTTCGTGAACGCGCCGCGCGTGCTCTTCGCCGACGAGCCGACCGGGAACCTGGACCAGAGCACCGGCGCGCGGATCATTGACCTCATCGAACAGCTGAATCGCGAGGCGGGCACGACGGTGGTGCTCGTGACGCACGACGAAGCACTTGCCGCGCGCGCGACACGGATCATCCGCCTCGCCGACGGCGCGGTGGTGCAGGACACGGGACGCGCCGCGTGAGCGGCGGCGGGAGCGGCGGGAGCGGCGGGAGCGGCTGGCGGGCGATCCCCGCGTTGGCGTGGCGCGACACGCGCACCGCGCGGCGGCGGCTCATCGTGTCGGTGAGCGCGATCTCGCTCGGGATCGCGGCGCTCGTGGCCACCGATTCCTTCAGCGCCGACGTCGTGCGCTCGGTGCGCGAGCAGTCGCGCGCGCTGCTCGGCGCCGATCTGTCGCTCACCTCGCGCCAGCGATTCGCCGCACCCATGGACTCGCTGCTCTCGGCGCTCCGCGCGCAAGGAGCGCGCGTCGCCTTCGCCACGACCTTCTCGTCGATGGCGGTCGTGCCCGGACACCTCGGCACGCGCCTCGTGCAAGTGCGGGCGGTGAGCGAGGGCGCGCCCTTCTACGGCGTGATCGAGACCGAGCCCGCGGGGCGCTGGGCCGAGCTGCAGCGAGGTCGCCGCGCGCTGGTGGACGCGTCGCTGCTCATCGCGCTCGACGCGCGCGTGGGCGACACTCTCTACCTCGGCTTCGCGCGCTTCGAGATCTTCGGCATTCTCAAGAACGTGCCGGGGGACGTGGGGATCGCGGCGGCGTTCGGGCCGCGAGTGTACATCCCCGACCGCTACCTCGCGGAGACGCGTTTGCTCGGCTTCGGGAGCCGCGCTGAGTACGAAGCGCTGGTCCAGCTGCCCGCCGCGCTGAGCCCCGCGCGCGTGGTGGCGCGCGCGCGACCGGTGCTCGACGCGCAGAAGGTGAACGCGCGCACGGTGCGCGAAACGGAACGGTCGCTGACCCAGGGGATCGAGCAGCTCAACAAATTCCTCGGCATCGTGGGGTTGGTCGCATTGCTGCTGGGCGGGATCGGCGTGGCGAGCGCGATCCACGCGTACATCGCCGAGCGGCTCGACACCGTGGCGGTGCTGCGCTGCCTCGGCGCCACCGGCCCGCAGGTGACGGCGATGTACGTGATCGAGGCCGCGTTGCTCGGCGTGATCGGCGCGGCGCTCGGGATCGCGCTCGGGGTGGCGACGCAATTGCTGTTGCCGCGGGTGCTCGGGGATTTCTTGCCGGTGGACGTGACGCCGCGGCTCGAGCCGGCGGCGCTCCTGATGGGGCTCGTGATCGGCGTCTGGACCGCGACGCTCTTCGCGCTCCGCCCGGTGCTCGCGGTGCGAGACGTGAGCCCGCTCGCGGTGCTGCGGCGATCGCTGCCCGGCGCCGACCGGCCGCGGCGGCGGGTGGACGTGCCGCGGCTCGCCGTGGAGCTGCTGCTCGGCGGCACGGTGGTGGCGCTCGCGATCCGCCGGGCGGGCGCGATGCGCGAAGGGATCTGGATGAGCCTCGGAATTTTGATCGCGATCGCGGTGCTCGCGGCGGGGGCGGCGGCGCTCAGCCGCGCCGCGCGGCGGCTGGCGCGCGAACGATGGCCCTTCGTGGTGCGGCAGGGGGTGGCGAACCTGCATCGCCCGGCGAACCAGACGCGCGCGGTGGTGCTCTCGCTCGGCTTCGCGACCTTCCTGCTGTGCACCGTCTTCCTCGTACAGTCGAGCCTGCTGGGGGAGCTCGCGGCGGCGAGCAAGGCGTCGGAGGCGAACCTCGCCTTCTTCGACATCCAGCCGGACGCGATGGCGGGGCTCGATTCGCTCGTGCGCGCCACCGGCGCGCCGGTGTTGCAGGCGGTGCCGATCGTCCCGATGCGGGTCGCGGAGATCAACGGCACCACGGTGGCGGAGCTCACGAAGAAGCGACCCAGCTGGGCGCTGCGCCGAGAGTATCGCTCGAGCTACCGGGACACGCTCGTGAGCTCCGAGAAGGTGACCGCGGGGCGCTGGATGGCGCGTGACTCGAGCGCGATCTCCAGCATTTCCGTGGAGCGCGATCTCGCGACGGAGCTCGAGCTCGCGCTCGGCGACACGGTGACGTGGGACGTGCAGGGGGTGCGCGTGGCGAGCGTGGTGCGGAGCCTGCGCGAGGTGCAGTGGGCGCGCTTCGAGCCGAACTTCTTCGTCGTCTTCGAGCCGCGGGCGCTGCGCGACGCGCCGCGCACCTTCGCGTTGCTCACGCGCGTGGATGACGCGACCGCGCGCGCGGTGCTGCAGCGCGATGCGGTGACGCGCTACCCGAGCGTCTCGACGCTCGACCTCTCGGCGATCCAGACGGCCGTGCGCCGCATCCTCACCAAGGTGTCGCTCGCGGTACGCTTCCTCGCGCTGTTCAGTCTGGTGACCGGCGTGCTCGTGCTGGTGAGCGCGGTGTCGAGCTCCCGCCGGCAGCGGGTGCGCGAGGCGGTGCTCCTCAAGACGCTCGGCGCCACGCGCGCGCAGATCGGCCGGATCATGGTGGCGGAATACGCGGCGCTCGGCGCGCTCGGGAGCGCCACCGGGATGGTGCTCTCGGTGGCCGCCGCGTGGGCGGTGATGAAGTTCGTGTTCGAGAGCCGCTTCGCCTTCGCGCCGGCGGGGATGGTGGGGCTCGCGCTCGGAAGCGTGGCGCTCACCGTGACGATCGGCGTCTGGAGCGGCCGCGAAGTGTTCCGCGCGACGGTCAGCGAGGAGCTCAGGGACTAGGGAGCAGGCCGAAGGTGATCACGGTCTGGTCGGCCGCGAGCGTCACCCACGCGCGGGCGCCGGGATGCGACGCGAATTCCGGCGGCGCCGCGGTGAGCGCGTGGCGCGCCCCGTCGTCGGTGATCAGGACCACCGCGCCGCCATTCACCGCGAGCGTGCCATCCACCGCCGGCACGCCGCCGGCGGCGCGCACGCGAAAGCGCGTGACCGCGAACGACGTCGCCCCGGCCGTCCCTTGCACCCAGACGTCGAGCCCGGACAGCGCGCGCATCGCGGCCGCCGAGTCGCCGGAGAGCGGCACCGCCGGACCGCCGCCCGCCGGCCGCAACACGAGATGCGTGAGCGGGGTGGCGCCGGTGATGGCGACGATCCCGCGCAGCGTGTCCGCTCCAGCGACCGGCCCCGCAGCCGGCGACGAAAACGACGACGCGGCGGAGGGCGTGGCGCTATGGTGACACGCCACGACCGCCGCCGCGATCACTACGCGTCTCATTGCACGCGCACGATCGCCAACCGGAGTGGGCTCGTCGGCGGGAGCGGCGTGCCCACCGCGGCCTGGACAGAGATGAGCTGATCCTGCGCCTGCGTGCCGGAGAGATGGTAGATGCGCGCGCCGCCGCCGGGGACCGTGGCGCCCACCTGGAACGCCCCGAAGGAGATGTTGGGAAGCAGCAGCGGGTACGGATCCACCCAGATCGTCGGCTCGTTGGAGTTCAAGCCGCGGTAGATCCCGCCCTGGTCCCAGCTCGGGAAGCGGAGCTTCGGATCGGCCGGGGTGACGCTGTACGCGGCGAGCGCGCTCGCCAGCGCCCAGCGCGACGACATCTCCGCATAGGGCGCGCCGGCGCGAGCCACGAGATTGTCCACGCCGAAGATCGTGGTGGTCTGCGTGATCCCCTGCAGCATCGTCGCTTCGTCGCCGGCGTACTGGTCCACCGCCCATCGCACGAAGCTCCACGCGCCGCCGTAGTACACCTCGGCCGCATCCGACGTGGGGGTCTCGAGGGTGAAATTGCTCAGATAGTCGTAGAGGTAGCCGAAGTGGTGGCGCATGACGGTGGGATGATCGCCGCCGCACGGATTCGTCGGGTACTCGCAGCCGAGCGTGGTGGCGAAGGTGGCATGCCCCTTCCACGCGGCGCTGGAGAAATTGCGCCCCCAGATCTCGGACGCGGTCTGCGCGGTGGCCTCCTCGAGCCACGTGTCCTCAAAGCTGATCGCGCCGCGCTGGAACTTCTCGGCGTAGCTCGCGAGGTGCTTCGATTCGTGCGGCAGCACGCTGCGCACGAAGCTCTGCCAGCTCGGCACGTTGCCCGCGGTGGTGGGCACGAAGGCGTAGAAGATCGGCGCTTCGTTGGAGACGGTGTCCTGCAGCGGGCCGGGGGTGACGTCGTACGCGAAGAAGTCGCACGAGTTCACGAAGCCGGCGATGCCGCCGCCGGCGAACGAGTTCACCTTGCTCGTGAAGAAGATGAGCACATGCCCCTTCTGCCCGAGCGCGGCGTCGTAGGCGAGCGGGTTGCCGAAGTAGGTGGTCTCCACCGGGAGCGTGAGCGCGTCGAACTCGGCGCCCATCGCCTGCATCTCGGCGTTGAGCTGGCCGAAGAGCGGATTCGCGAGGTCATCGAAGACCACGGTGGTGCTGCTCACGTAGGCCACGCGGGCGCGGCGGTCGAAGCCGATCGTGCAGTTCGGGTCGTGATCGATGTCGTCGATCTTCACGGTGAGCGTGTCGTTGAGATGCGGATTGAAGACGGCGGAGACCAAGCGCGAGCGGCGCGCGAGCGCGGCGCGGGCGCCGCGCGGGCCGCCACGGGCCTTGACGATGCGGCGGTCGCGCTCGAGCAACGCACGGTGCGCGGCCGCGCTCGTGCGCCCGTCGACGCCGTTGGGGCCGTCGAGCGGGAACGCGGCCCGTGCCACGACGCCGGCGAAGAGGTCGCCCGCATCCGGCGCGACCCGAACCGGGAAGACGAGCGCCGCCGTGGCGCCGCCCAACGCGAAGGTGGCCGAGCCGGTGCTTAGGGCGTTGCCGTTCGCGACGCTCACCAGGTAGCTCGATCCCGCCTGCATCGGCAGTTTGACGCAGCTCCCCGACGCCGCGGTGGCGTCGAAGAACTGCGATTGTCCCGCGGTGAGGCTGAGCGTGCTAGCCGGGTCGAGCGGGGCGAGGCGCGCGCCGCTGAGCGCGTTGGTGATGACGGTCACCGCCACGTCGCGCGTCGCGCTGCAGGCGAAGCCGCCGGTGGGGAGCGTGATGGTGAGCTGCGTGGCCGAGGCCGCCGTCACCGTCGCGGCGATACCATCCACGGTGACGACATCGTTGGCGGGCGTCGGATCGAAGTTCGTGCCGGTGATCGTGGCGCTGCCGCCCGGCAGCAGGGGGTTCGGCGCGACGGCGGAGACGGTCGGCGAAGTGCCCGCGACCACGCTCATGGTGGTGCTGCCGCTCGTGCCGCCCGCCGTGGCGGTGACGGTGAGGCCGGTGCCGGTGGCGAGGCCGGTGACGCTGACGTGCGATCCCGTGGTCGAGGAAAGCGACAGCTTGGTCCCATCGCTCACCGCCCAGGTGACGGTGCGCGTGAGCGGGTGGCCGTTGAGGTCGCGCGGGGTCGCGGTCATCACGACCACGCCCGAGACGCCAATGCTGGGCGTTGCCGGTGTCACGTCGACGGCGACCACGGGGATGTCGATGACGGTCACGCCGGCCTGCCCGGCCTTTCCTTGGGCGAAGGCGGTGATCGTGGCCGGACCGGGCGCGATCGCGCTGACGACGCCGCTCGCGGTGACGGTCGCGCGCGTGGCGTCGCTGCTCGACCAGATGAATGTGACGCCGGCCACCGTGGTGCCGCTCGCCGTCTTGGCGACCGCGGTTAGGGAGACCGCGCTCCCCACGGAAATGGTGGGGGCGGCGGGGGAGACGCTGATACTCGCGA
>JAYUMO010000012.1:0-2218 GCA_043762555.1 Gemmatimonadaceae bacterium
ATGAAGCGGCTCGGCTTCTCCGACGTGCAGCTCGGCGCGCTCCGCGGGGAGAGCGAGGGCGACGCGCGCGCGCGGCGCTGGGCGATGGACATCCGGCCGGTGTACAAGATGGTGGATACCTGTGCCGGCGAGTTCCCGTCGAGCACGCCGTATCTGTACGGCACGTACGAGGAGGAGAGCGAGGCGCCGCGCAGCGGCCGGCCGAGCGTGATCATCCTCGGGAGCGGGCCGAACCGGATCGGGCAGGGGGTGGAGTTCGACTACTGCTGCGTGCGCGCGGCGCTCGCGCTGCGCGAGCGCGGTTACGAGACGATCATGGTGAACTCGAACCCGGAAACGGTCTCCACCGACTTCGATATCTCGGACAAGTTGTACTTCGAGCCGCTCACGCTCGAGGACGTGCTCGAGATCGTGCAGCGCGAGCAGCCGCTCGGCGTGATCGTGCAGCTCGGGGGGCAGACCCCGCTCCAGCTCACGCGCCCGCTCGAGGCGGCGGGCGTGACGATCCTCGGCACCTCCCCGGACGCGATCGACATCGCTGAGGACCGCCGCCGCTTCGACCAGATCGCGCGCCGGCTCGGCGTCCGGCAGCCGCCGAACGGCACCGCCACGAGCCTCGCCGAAGCCGAGCAGGTCGCGGCGCGCGTCGGCTATCCGGTGCTCGTGCGACCGAGCTACGTGTTGGGCGGGCGCGCGATGCGGATCGTCTACGATGAGCCGTCGCTCCGCGAGTACTTCGAGACGGCGGCGCGCGTCTCCGGCGACCGCCCGGTGCTCATCGACCGGTTCCTCGAGGACGCGTACGAGGTGGATGTGGACGCGCTCGGCGACGGCGCGCACTACGTGATCGGCGGCGTGATGCAGCACATCGAGGACGCCGGTATCCACTCGGGCGATTCGGCGTGCGTGCTGCCGCCGTACATCATCGCCGAAGCCGACCTCGTGACGATGCGCGAGCACACGCTCGCGCTCGCGCAGGCGCTCGGCGTGGTCGGCCTGATCAACGTCCAGTTCGCGATCAAGGACCGCACCGTGTACGTACTCGAGGTGAACCCGCGCGCGAGCCGCACGATCCCCTTCGTCTCGAAGGCCACCGGCGTGCCGCTCGCCTCGCTCGCCGCGCGGCTCATGCTCGGCGAGAAGTTGGCAGACCTGGGATTCACGGAGGAGATCGTCCCGCCCTACGTGTCGGTGAAGGAGGCGGTCTTCCCCTTCAACAAGTTCCGCGAGGCCGACCCGATCCTCGGGCCCGAGATGCGCTCCACCGGCGAGGTGATGGGGATCTCCGAATCGTTCGGCACCGCGTTCGCGAAGGCGCAGCTCGCGGCGGACAACGGGCTCCCGACGGGCGGCGCGATCCTGATCACGGTGAACGACAACGACAAGCCGGCGATCGCGCCGATCGCGCGCCGCTTCGCCGACATGGGCTTCCGGATCATGGCTACCGGCGGCACGGCGAAGTTCCTGCGCGGGCGCGGCATCGCGGCCGAGCGCGTGCTCAAGGTGCACGAGGGGCGCCCGCACGGGATCGACCTGATCGTGAACGGCGAGGTGCAGCTGCTCATCAACACTCCGCTCGGCAAGCACTCGCAGCGGGACGACTACACGATGCGGCAGGCGGCGGTGGCGCACCGCGTGCCGTATTTCACCACCCTCTCGGCCGCCAACGCGGCCTGCGACGCGCTGCTCGCGATACGGTTCCGGCCGCCCAGCGTGCGCTCGCTGCAGGAGTGGCACGAGCTCGTGCGCGCGGCGGCCGTGCCCTGATCCCCCGGTGTCCCCCGAAGTCCCCCGATGTCCCTCCGATCGCGCGCCGGACTTGTCAACGTTCAGTAGAAATGTCCCCGGTTTTCGTTCAATAGAAATGTCCCCTGTTAGCTGGTGGGTTGGGGTTTGTGCTGCACTGGCCACCGGACGGCCTGACTCCACCGGGTGCGGGTGGCCATCTGCTTGGCGCTGAGTGGTTTGCCGGAGCGCGTGTAGCCGGCCGGCACGGTGCGCGGCGGTGCCGGCGCGGGTGGCGCGGGTGGCGCGGGTGGCGCCGCGGGACGAGCGGCGGCCTGCGCGGCCCGCGCCGTCGGGGACAGCTCGGTCCACGCGAGACACTGCTCGTCACCGACCGCCGTGCGCCCGACGAGGAAGATCTCGCCGGCGGCCGTTTCGCGCACGAGGATCCGTGCCTTCGGGCCGGTGTAGCGTTTCGCCCGCGCCGTCGGCA
>JAYUMO010000013.1:0-3629 GCA_043762555.1 Gemmatimonadaceae bacterium
CCGACCACGTTCACCTTGAGATTCATGCGGGCAATCGTCTCGATCGCGCCCAACACGCCCGCCGCACCACACATGTCGAACTTCATGAATTCCATGCCAGGCGCCGGCTTGATCGAGATGCCGCCGCTGTCGAAGCAGACGCCCTTGCCAACGAGCACGATCGGCTTGAGTCCCTTCTGGCCGCGCAAGTACTCGATGGCGACAAGCTTCGGATCCTGTGGGGTGCCTTGCGCCACGGAGAGAAATGACCCGCAGCCGAGCTTCTCCATTTCGCTGCGACCGAGGACCGTCACCGCGAGCTTGTGCCGCTTGGCGATCTCCCGCGCCGTTCCGGCGAGGTAGTCCGGCGTGCAGAGGTTGCCCGGCATCATCGCCAGTCGCTTGGCCAGCGCCTCTCCCTCGCCGAGCGCGACGCCCGCGGCGAACGCCGCTCGGGCCTTCTGCACGTCGGCGACCACGAGCGCCGCCTGCTCGAGCGGCGGGCGTTGTTCCGCGGCCGGCAGGGTCGCCTTGAGTTCGTTGTACTCCCACGCCCCCGCCATCAGCCCCGCCGCGAGCGCCTCGATTTCATCGGCCTTCGTCACGCCCGGGGCGTGAAGCGCGAGCGAGGGAACGCCGAGCCCCTTGGCGCGGCGCGCCGAGAGGGCGGCCGCTCGTCGGAGCGCCGCCACCCGATGGGTCGGTGCGCCCATGCCGACGAGCAGCACGCGGTGCGCCCCCTTCGGACCGCCGGTGAGGTGAAGCACCTCATCCTTTCCGGCTCGAAAGTCTCTCGCCGAAATCGAGCGCGCGATCACGCCGCCCATCTCCCGGTCGAGTGCGGCCACCGCCGCACCAGGCGGCGTGTCCGGACCGAGGACAACCGCAACGAGCGGAGCCTCGAGGGGGTCCTTCGTGCCGCGGAGCGAAAGGGCGAGGGCCATGAGCAGTGCCTGGTGAGGTCTGGTGAGGTCTGGTGAAGTCTGGTGAAGTCTGGTGGAGGCTGGTGAAGTCTGGTGAACTGCTGAAGCGGTGGCGTCGCCGCGGCGCGGCCTACTTCATGCCCGCGATGATCTCGTCGGCGAATCCGGAGGTGGACACTTCGGTGGCGCCCGGCATCTGTCGCGCCAGATCGTACGTGACCTTCTTGGCGCCGATCGCCCGCTCGAGCCCACGCACGATCAAGTCGCACACCGGCTGCCACCCGAGATACTCGAACATCATGACACCCGAGAGGATCACCGACCCCGGATTGATCTTGTTGAGTCCGGCGTACTTGGGCGCGGTGCCGTGCGTCGCCTCAAAAACCGCCACGCCGTCGCCCACGTTGCCCCCCGGTGCGATCCCGAGGCCGCCCACCTGCGCAGCGGCCGCGTCGGAGAGGTAGTCGCCGTTCAGGTTCGTCGTCGCGATCACGGAATAATCGGACGGACGGAGCAGCATCTGCTGGAACATCGAGTCCGCGATGCGATCCTTGATCACGATCTTTCCGCCGACGCCCGCGGCCCCGACGTCGGCGTCAGCGATGGTCTCTGCGGCGAACTTCTCGCGCGCGACTTCATAGCCCCAGTCGCGAAATGCGCCCTCGGTGAACTTCTGGATATTCCCCTTGTGCACCAGCGTCACGCTCGAACGCTTGTGCTTGATGGCGTACTTGATCGCGGCCTCCACGAGGCGCTTGGAGCCGAAGGCGCTCATCGGCTTGATGCCGATCGCCGACCCCTCGCGAATGTGCTTCTTCGAGAGCTTCTCGGCGAGCAGCCGAATCTCGTTCGCTTCCGGCGTGCCCGCCTTGAACTCGATTCCCGAGTAGACGTCCTCGACGTTCTCGCGAAAGAGCACGATCTTGAGAGCCTGCGGCTCCTTGACCGGGGCGCCGATCCCCTCGAAGTAGCGCACCGGACGAATGCAGGCGAAGAGATCCAGTTCCTGCCGCAGCGCAACATTGAGCGAGCGAATGCCGCCGCCCACGGGCGTCGTGAGCGGGCCCTTGATCGAGACGCGGAATTCCTTGCAGGCCGCGATCGTCTCGGCGGGTAGCCAGTCGCCATAGGCCTTGTGCGACTTCTCTCCGGCAAAGATCTCCATCCACGCGACCTTTTTCTTGCCGCCGTAGGCGATCGCGACGGCCGCATCGAACACGCGCACCGATGCCTTCCAGATGTCCGGACCAGTGCCGTCGCCCTCGATGAAGGGAATGATCGGATGATCGGGAACCTGCGGCGTGTCGTTTGCGAATCCGATGCGGTCGCCCGCGGGAACCGTGGCCAGCGTGTACGTCGCCATGAGTGTGCGCAGAAGGGTGAGAAGCGGTCAAAGCTACGAAGCGGCTCGCCCCGTTCAAGAGCGTGGCACTCTGCCCTGCGGTGCTGTCGTCCGTCGAATGACGCGCAACTGACGGTCGGTGAGGGCGGCGCGTGCTCCCGTCGGCCGCTCAGACGACTCTGTCGGGTGGCTCCTCGCCGCGGAAAAAGGCGCGCAGGTTGGCGACGGCGCGCTCGCCCATCGCCCCCCGCGTCTCCACCGTGGCGCTCCCGATATGCGGGAGGAGCACCACCCGTTCCATCGCCAGCAGTTCGGCGGAGAGCGCGGGTTCATGTTCGTAGACGTCGAGTCCCGCGCCCGCGATTCGACCCGCGGCGAGCGCCTGCACCAGGGCGCGCTCATCCACCACGTCGCCGCGCGAAGTGTTGACGAGAATGGCGTGTGGGCGCAGGCGGGCGAGCCGTGCCGCATTTATGAGATGACGCGTGTCCGCGTTCGCCGGACAATGCAAGGAGACGAAGTCGCTTGCCGCGAGCAGCTGGTCGAGCGACGACGAGCAGACCACGTCGGGCCCGAGGTTGAGCGCCTCGCCGGTCGCGGCCGCACGCGCCAGCGAGGGGGACCAGACAAGAATACGCATGCCAAAGCCGAGACGGGCGCGCTGAGCCACCGCCCGCCCGATCCGCCCGAAGCCGACGATACCAAGCGTCTTTCCCGTCACGCGCGTGCCGAGCAGCTGTGTCGGTCGCCATCCGCTCCAGCTCCCCGAGCGCACCATCCGCTCTCCCTCGCCCGCTCGCCTCGCTGTCGAGAGGAGGAGCGTCATGGTAAGGTCGGCGGTGTCGCTCGTGAGCACGCCGGGCGTATTCGTGACAACGAGCCCTGCGGCGCGCGCGGCCGCGAGGTCGATATGCCCGTGGCCGACCCCGAAATTCGCCAGGATTCTCGCGCGCCTGGGCCGCGCGGCCAAGAGGGTAGCAGGAAGCGGGTCGGTGATCGTGCAGAGCACCGCATCAGCGTCGCGCAGCGCGCGCGCGAGCGAGGCGGCCGTGGACGGCACGTCGGTAGCGTTGAGCTCGACGTCGAAGTCGGCGGCCAACTGTCGCTCGACCGGCTCGGGGAGTCGACGCGTGACGATCACCCGGGGACGTGACGACATCACCAATCGCGACGCGGGGGGCCGGCGCACCGCGTGGTGGCCGGCCCGGTTGATCTAGCGTTGCGCGGCGGTCGCGCTCTTGCCGAGCACGTCGTTCGGGCTCTGATATGTGGTGACGTGCGTGTAATACGCGAAGGAAAGAAGGGCGAGCGCCAGCAGGCACGTCGCGACGGCGGCGCCCCAGCCCTGCTCCGTGTTGTTCACCCGATCGCCTGGCGACATGCCG
>JAYUMO010000014.1:0-7525 GCA_043762555.1 Gemmatimonadaceae bacterium
GCGAAGAGGAGCTCGGTGGTCGCCGGACTCAGGGAGACGATGCGCGCCGGCCGCTCGGCCGAGCCCGCGCGCACCGGCACGCCGAAATCATCGGTGCGCGCCGAGGCGGCCGCGTCGCCGCGCGCGCGGCAAGCGAGCGCGCAAGAACACGCGACGAGCGGCAACATGGCGAGCCTGACGGCGCGCCGCGGGAACGCAACAAGGAACAAGAACAAGAACGGGCACCCTCCTCACGGAGCGATGCCCGGCGCACGCGCGAAAGGAAGCGGCTCGCGCGGCCACCAGCCCTTGCTCCGAGGGACTGAGTTCGTGGCGCGGACGCGAGGCGTCTCCTGGCTTCGGGCGGTGCGCCCGCCTTCCCGGCCGCGATGGCCAGTGGCGTGGTGAGCGCACTCGAGTGCCCGTTACAGTGGCGGGACCGCGCCGGATTCGCACCGGCTTCCGGGACCCGCATCCGCAAATCAGTTGTGAGAGCGAAGCTACCGCGCGCGGTGCCGTCCGTCAACGGCGGCGGAGTCCGACGACGAGCGCGATGAGGATCGTGACGGTGAGCGCGATCATCAGCCCGCCCACGGCGAGGGGGACGCGCCGCCCGGACGCCCCGCGCGCCGCGATCCGCACCGGCGCGAGCGCCGGCGCGTTCGGCGAGAGCCAGCGTTGGAGGCGTCGCCCGTCGACGGTCACGCTCTCCATCGCGCGGAGCCCTGCCCCCTTGGCCGTCGCGCCTGGCTCCTCGAGCAGCACCTCCAGCACCAGCGTGTCGCTCGCCGGCGGGAGCGCGAGCGGGAACGACCCCTTGGGCAGGCGGTAGGTGAAGCTCACCTGTTTGACGCCGGGCGCGAAGGGTGCGAAGACCTCCACCTTCCCCGCCGACCCGACGATCGACTCGGCGGAGATGTCGCTCTGGCCGGCGCGGAAGTCGAGCGCCGCCTTCGGGAGCGCGGCGCTCCACGAGGCGCGGCCGGCGCCCGCGGGCACGCGCGTGCGCGCGCCCTCGTTCGCGAGCTCGAAGACCTCGACGACCTCGCGCGACCCGTCGCCGCGCGGCGCAAAGACGATCACGTGCCGCCCGCGCTCCCGCAGCGCGAGCCCGGAGGAGGTGGTGTCGAAGACCGTCAGCACCGCGCTCTCCGCGACGCCGGTGGTGCGCAGAGGCGGTGAGAAGTAGGCGATCCCCTGCCACCGCGTCGCCAGGAAATAGATGGCGCCCATGTTCCCGACGGGTCGGAAGCGAATGCGGAAGGCGCCGTTCGCGTTCGTGCGCACGGAATCGATGGGGCGCGACGTGTCGGGCGCCACGCGGTGGAGCACCACCCACGAATTCGACACCGACACCACGCTGGACATCGTCGGGCGCACGACGCGCCCGGTCACTGTCCGGAAGGCGGACGACGTGGCCTGCGCGGCGGCGTCGCGCGTCGCCGCCGGTCCGACCGCGAAAAACAGCGCGATCGTGATCAAGATCCTCAGCGCGAGCGCGGGCGTTTGACGGGAGCGGGTCACAGGTTGAACTTCCCGAAGTCCTCGGGGCGCATCTTCTCCAGATAGGCCTTCAGCTGCTCGGCCGAGAGGTCGCGCGATTCGCCGAGCACCGGACCCTCCACGGTGAACGACGGCCCCTCCTCCGCCTCGCCCGCCGTCTCTTCCACCGCGACCGCGGTGAGCAGCGAGTCCTCGGCGAAGATCGGCGCCGCGAAGCGGAGGGCGATGGCGATGCTGTCCGACGGGCGCGCATCGATCTGCACGAGGTCCTCCCCCAGCTGCAGCTGCATCTCGGCGTAGTACGTGTTCTCCTCCACGCGCGTGATCTGGATCCGGCGCAACGTGGCGCCGAGGCCGGTGATCAACCGCTTGCACAGATCGTGGGTGAGGGGGCGCGGCGGCTTCACCTTGTTCATCTCCATCACGATCGATTCCGCCTCCGGCTGGCCGATCCAGATCGGGAGCAGCCGGTCGCCGCCCTTCTCCTGGAGGATCACCACGTAGGAGTTCGACACGCTGTCCAGTCCGAGCCGCGCCACGCCGACTTCGACCATGCGGAGCCCTCCGCGCGACAGGTCAGGTGCCCATGTCCCACGACGCGAGGTACTTCTGTTGCGCCGGCGTGAGCAGATCCACCTCGCACCCCATCGCCTGCAGCTTGAGCCGGGCGATCTCGCGATCCACCGCCTCGGGCACGCGATGCACCTGCTTGGCGAGCGTCGTGAGATTCTGGAGCAGATACTCCGCGCCCAGCGCTTGGTTCGCGAAGCTCATGTCCATCACGCTCGCCGGATGCCCCTCGGCGGCCGCAAGGTTGATCAACCGTCCCTCGCCGAGGAGGAAGAGGTGCTTGCCCTTCACCACGTATTCCTGGACGAACGGCCGCACCTCGCGTGACGCGCCGCCGGCGAGTTTCTCGAGCGCCGGGATGTCGATCTCCACGTTGAAGTGCCCCGAGTTGCAAACCACCGCGCCGTCCTTCATCGCGCTGAAGTGCTCGGCGCGCAACACCGACGTGTTGCCGGTGAGCGTGCAGAAGATATCGCCGATCGGCGCGGCCTCGGCCATCGGCATCACGCGGAAGCCATCCATGGAGGCTTCCAGCGCCTTGAGCGGATCGATCTCGGTGATGACCACGTTCGCGCCCTGGCCGCGGGCGCGCATCGCCACGCCGCGCCCGCACCAGCCGTAGCCGGCGACGACGAAGGTGGAGCCGGCGAGCAGGAGGTTCGTCGCGCGGATGATGCCGTCGATGGTGGACTGCCCGGTACCGTAGCGATTGTCGAAGAGATGCTTGGTGAACGAGTCGTTCACCGAGATCACCGGGAACTGGAGAATGCCATCCTTCGCCATCGCCTTGAGGCGGATGACGCCGGTGGTCGTCTCCTCCGTGCTGCCGATCACCTTCGTGAGCAGCGCGCGGCGCTGCTCGGCGGACAGGCCCTCCACCCACTTCCGCACCGGCGGGGGGAGGTCGTCGAGCCGGCCGAGCGCGATCATGTGGATCGCGCCGACGACGTCCGCGCCATCGTCCATCGTGATGTCGGGCTCGTGCGCGATCGCGGCGCGGATGTGCTCGTAGTAGCTCTCCTCGTTCTCGCCCTTGATCGCGAACACTTTGATGCCATGGTCTCGCACGAGGTGCGCGGCCACGTCGTCCTGCGTCGAGAGCGGGTTGGAGGCGCAGAGCGCGACATCGGCGCCGCCGGCCTTGAGCGTCACCATGAGGTTCGCGGTCTCGGCGGTGACGTGGAGACAGGCCGAGACCTTGCGGCCGGCGAGCGGGCGCTCCTTGGCGAAACGGGCGCGCACCTGCCGGAGCACTTGCATCGACCGCTCGGCCCATTCCGTGCGCCGGCGCCCCGCGTCGGCGAGCGCGAGGTCCTTGACGTGATGCGTGGCGGCGGGGGACGCGAGCGTGGAAGCGGTGGGCATGACGGTCGGGAGGTGACTGGAGGCGTCGGGCACGACGGGCGCGCGTGCACGCGCCCGGATTCGGATGATATCGGACGCGCGTTAGGCGGGCAACCCGTCGAAGGATTCCTTCCCCGCCGGGAAGGATTCGCGGAAGCACAGCAGGAGCGTCGCCTCGGCGGCGGCCGCCGAGCGCGCCGCGAGCGCCGCCTGCGCCGCCTGCGCGGCGTGCGCCGCGGAGATGCCGCGCACCAGGCGCTTCACGAGCGTCACCGAGCGCGGCGCCACCGAAAGCGTGCGCACCCCGAGACCGATGAGCGCGAGCGCCATCAGGGGCTGCGACGCCATCTCGCCGCACACCGTGACGTCGATGCCGTGCGCCTGGCCCACCTCCACCGTGCGCGCGATGAGCCGCAGCACGCCCGGGTGGAGGGGGGTGAAGCGGTCGGCGAGATTGGCGTTGCCGCGATCGACGGCAAGGGTGTACTGCGTGAGGTCGTTGGTGCCGATACTGAAGAAGGCGGCATCGCCGACGAAGGTGTCGCACGCGATCGCGGAGCCCGGCGTCTCGATCATCACGCCGACGGGCACATCGGCGCGATGCGGCACGCCGCGATGCGCGAGCTCGCTCGCCCCCTGCTCCACCAGCGCGCGCGCCGCGCGCACCTCATCCACCGAGACGACGAGCGGCAGCATGATGCGCAGGTCGCCATGCACCGCCGCGCGCAGCATCGCGCGCAGCTGCACGAGGAAGAGCTCCGGCGTATCGAGACACATCCGGATCGCGCGCCAGCCGAGGAAGGGGTTGGGCTCGTGCGGATATCCACCCACCGGCAGCTTGTCGCCCCCGATGTCGTACGTGCGAATGACCACCGGCGCCCCGTGGAACGACTCGACCACCTTGCGGTAGGCGCGGTACTGCTCGTCCTCGTCCGGCATCGTCGCGCGCCCGACCACCAGGAATTCAGTGCGCATGAGCCCCACCCCCTCGGCGCCGCTCTGCGCCGCCAGGTCGGCCTCCTCGGGGATGTCGACGTTGGCGCGCAGCGTGACGCGGACGCCATCGGTGGTCACCGACTCCATCCCCTTGAACACGGCGAGCTCGGCCGAGAAGGCGACCGCGCGCTTCGCGCGCTCGCGGGCTTCGCGCATCTCGTCGAGCGTCGGCTGCTCGAGGATCGTGCCCGCGGTGCCGTCGAGGATGATCATCTCGCCGCTCCGCAACCGCTGGGTGGCCTCCTTGAGCCCGACCACGGCCGGAATGCCGAGCGAGCGCGCGAGGATCGCGACGTGCGACACGCGCGTGCCGGCGTCGGTTGCGATCGCGGCGATCGCTTCGCGGTCGATCTGGACGGTGAGGCTCGGCGTGAGATCGTGCGTCACCAGGATCGCGTTGGCCCCCTTGGGCACATCCACCGGATCGTGGTCCGGGAGATCGAGCAGCAGCGAGAGGACGCGGATCTGGAGATCCGTGATGTCGCCCATGCGCTCGCGCATCATCGGCGACGCGTGGCGCGCGAAATGATGGCGCCACTCGAGCATCGCGACCTCGAAGGCCGTCTCGGCGGAGAGATTCTGCCGCACGAGCGCTTCGACGCGGTCGGTGAGCTCGGCGTCCTGCAGGAGGAGGATCTGCAGATCGAAGATCTTCGCCTCCTCCTCGCCGGCGTGATGCTCGGCGCGCTCGCGAACGAACTGCAACCGGTCGCGGGCGCGAGCGAGCGTGGCGTGGAAGCGCTGGATCTCCCCATCCACTTCCGCGGTCGCGATGATGCGTTGCGGGACCTCAGGCACCTCCCAGCGGAGGATGTGCACAGGGCCGACCACGATGCCGGGCGAGGCGGGGGTGCCGACCATGCGGCGCTCGGTCATCGCTTCTTGTCCTCCCCGAACTTGTTGGCCACCAGCTCGGCGATCGCCTTCACCGCTTCCTCCGCGTCCGGGCCGTTCGCGCGCACCTTGAGCTCCGATCCGAACTCGGCCGCGAGCATCATCACGCCCATGATGCTCTTCGCGTTCACTTCGAGATCGTCACGCACCATGGTGATGTCACTCTTGAACTTGGAGGCGAGCTTCACGATCTCGGCGGCGGGACGTGCGTGCAGTCCGTTGCGATTGACGATCTGCACCGTGCACTCGGCGGTCATCGGATCACCGCCATCACGGCCGCGAACACGAGCGCCGCGAACGCGATCTTCCAGCCTTCGATGCGGCCCTGCAGTCGCACCAGCGCGACGCCCCAGAGCAGAGCGGCGAGGATCGCCACCGCGGTCAGCGTGCCCGCGGCGGACGGCACCGTGCCGCCCCCCTCGGCGATCACGCGCCGCACGGTGAGCGGCAGCGCAACCGACGCCATGACGAGCGTCGCGGCGGCGAACCACTGCGGCCCTTCGCGCAGCAGCGGGTGCGCGAGCGCGCCGGCCACGTGCAACCCTTGGCGCCAACCGGCATTGAGCCCCCACAGCCGCACCGCAATATGGCCTGCGTTGTGCGTCGCGAGAAAGAGGAGCACGACCAGCAAGGGCTTCGCTCCCCATCCGAAGGCGAGCAACGCGAGCATGGCGCACGCGGGCAGCCAGCCGGCCCAGATGAGCCGGTCGCCGATGCTGCCGAGGGGACCGCAGAGCGCGGCGCGGAAGCGATCGATCTGCTCGCTCGGCACGTGGTCGAGCTCGGCGCGCGCGAGCGCTCCGACCGCGACCGCGGCGAGGTACGGATGCGCGTTGAAGTAGCGCACTTCGCGCGCCATCGCGGATCGGAACTCCGAGCCGCCGACACCGCCGGGGAGCCGGCGGAGCGCCGGCTCGAGCGCGAAGGCGATGCCGTTCCCGAGCATCGTCTCGTAGTTCCACGCGCCCTGCACCGCGAACAGACGCAGGAGCATCGCCGCGCGCGCGTGCCATGGGAGCGCCGGCGCCGGGGACGCGGCGCTCATTCGAACACGCCGGCGAAGAGACCGGCGGCGGCCGCGGCGCCGATGCCCAGTCCCACGGCGGCGAGCCACCGGGCACGGGGCGCGCCCGCCGCGAGCCGCCACGCCGTGCTGCCGGCGACGCCGGCGCCAAGCGCGGCGATGAGACCGATCGTGAGCCACGAGCCCGCGGTGATCTGCGGCATGAACCGCCGTGCCACGCGCTGCGCGAGCCACACCACCGCCGCCGTCGTGACCGCCGCGCGCGCGAAATCCGCGACGAGGCCGCGCAATTGCAACGCGGTGACCACGCCCGCGTCCCCGCCCTCGAGCCGCGCCCGCGCGCGCACGCTCCACGCGCCGTTCAGCCGTCGGAGCCCGTGCATCGCCCAGCCGCCCAGCCACGCCGCGCCAAGCGCCGTGAGCACACCGAGCACGAGCCCGCCGGCGAGGACGCCATGCGGTCCCTGCGCGCTCGCCGCGATGGCGCCGCCGGCCACCGCGGCGCTCCCCCACTCGGGATAGCGCGAGGCGCCCACCGGCAGCATCTCCATCGCGAGCATCTCGAGCGCGGCGCCCACGAGGAGCCCGGCGGTCGGGTTCCCGGCCAACGCCCCCGCGAGCGTGGCGGCGACGATCGGCCGCGAGATCATCGCCTGCGGGAAGCTGACGACATCCATGCCGACGACGCCGCCGAGGATCGCGACCGGCAGCAGGGCGCTGTCGGTCACGCCGCGCCCTGGCTCGCGAGGAGATCGCGCAGCGGCACCGGGCTGGCGGCCGGCACGTCGCGCGCCGTCACGTCCACGCCGCGCGCGGCCAGCGCCGCCAGCGCGCGCTCTTCGTCCGGCGTCAGGAAGAGGTAGCGCAAGCGCTCGCGTCGCCCCGGCCCCTGATGCACGCCGCCCAGATTCACGGCGCGGATCGCCGGCACGCGCTGCACGAGCCGGGCCATCGCGTCGATCGACGCGGTGAGGAGGATCGCCGGGCGCGGATCGGCGTTCCACAGGTACCATTCGCGGGCGGCATCGTCCACCGAGGCGAAGCGCACTTCCATCTCCGGCGGCAGCGCGACGCGGTAGAGCTCCTGCTCCCACGGACTGGCCACGATCGCGTCGTCCACGAGCGCGATGAGCCCCAGGTCCATGGGCTGCCCCCACCCGACGACGACCTGCCCGTGGATCAGCCGGTCGTCGACGCGATGCAGCTCAACCGGCA
>JAYUMO010000015.1:0-11000 GCA_043762555.1 Gemmatimonadaceae bacterium
GTTCGGCGGCAAGTGGAAGGTCGAACGGATCGTGGGCCTCCTGGTGGGCAGCCCGGCGCTCATGAACCGCGCCACGCGCACGCTCGCCTCGCGGCCCGAAATGGCCGATCTGCTCGTCGGCGTCGGCGGAGACTTCGTCCCACCGAGCGCCGTGCTCAAGCCATCGTTCCTCCTCCGCTTGCTGCTCCCGGCGTCGCCCGCCCTCCCCGCTTACTGACCCGCGCCCCCGTGCTCGATCCCGACCTCTTCCGCGGCGTGCTCGGTCGATTCCCGAGCGGTGTCACCGTGGTCACCGCCCGGGACGACGCGGGCCGCGACCACGGGATGACCGTCAGCTCGTTCTGCTCGCTGAGTCTCGTGCCACCGCTGGTGCTGATCTGCATCGAAAAGGCGGCCTCGCTGCACGACGTGCTCGGCGGCGCGGCCCACTTCGCGGCGAATGTCTTGGCGGGCGACCAGGAACCGTTGTCGCGCCGCTTCGCCGAGCTCGACGACGGCCGCTTCGACGGCCTGGCGGTCGCGCGCGGGCTCACCGGGTGCGCGCTTCTCGCCGGAACCGTCGCGTCGCTCGAGTGCGCCATCCGCGACCGGCACCCGGGGGGCGACCACACGATCGTGGTGGGCGAGGTGATCGCCGCCGAAGTGCGAGACGCGCGCCCCCTGCTCTACTATCGCGGCGAGTACTCGCAGATGGATCGCTAGCATGACCTCCCCGCTCACCCCCCGCCGTCGCCGCGACCCGGAGTGGCTGGATGATCCCGCGGTGGACCCGCGATTGCGCGCCCGCTCGCTCGCCGATGTCGCGCGCGCGAACGCGCTTTTCGGCGGCAGCCACGCGGTGCTCGCGGAGCTCGAGCTCGCCCTGCACGACGACCCGCTCGAGCAGGCGACGCTGCTCGACGTCGGCACCGGGCTTGGCGATATCCCCCGCCGGGCCGTGGGCAGGGCGCGCCGCCGTGGCGTCGCGCTCCGCGCTTTCGGCGTGGAGCTCGTGGAATCGCTCGCCGGCGCGGCGCGCGGCCCGGAGCTGCCCGTTGCCTGCGCGGATGCGCGGCGCCTCCCCTTCGCGGACGGCAGCATCGATTTCGTCACCTGCTCACAACTGCTCCACCACTTCGACGACGCCGGCGCGCTCGCGCTCCTGCGCGAGATGCACCGCGTGGCGCGACGCCGCGTGATCGTCAGCGAGCTGCGACGGAGCTGGATCGCCGCCGCCGGGATCTGGCTCGTCTCGTTCCCGCTGCGATTCCATCCGGTGAGCCGCCACGATGGCGTCGCTTCCGTCTTCCGCGGATTCCGGCGCGCCGAGCTGCGCGCGCTCGTCCGCGCCGCCGTGGCACGCGACGCCGCGGTGCGCGATCGGATCGGATTCCGCACCACCGCCGCTTGGGCCACCGCGGAGAGCTCCCCATGACCCTCACTCCTCGCCAGTCCTTCGCCTTCCAGCCGGTGCCGCTCGATCGGCCGATGGTGATCGTGAACGAGCGCCTCGTGCGCGCGCCGGTGCGCGAGATCTTCGCGCTCGCACGCGACGTGGAGCACTGGCCCGCGCATCTCGCGCACTACCGATGGGTGCGCTTCCGTGAGCGCACCCCCGACGGCGGCGGCCTGGTGGAGATGGCGGCCTGGCGCCCCTTCGGGCTCTTCCGCTGGCCCACCTGGTGGGTGTCGGCGATGCAGGTGGACAACGAACGCCCGGCGATCCGTTTCCGCCATTTGGAGGGTATCACGCATCGCATGGACGTCGGGTGGACCTTCGTTCCCGAGAGCGGCGGCACGCGCGTGCGCATCGTGCACGCATGGAACGGGCCGGGGTGGCCGGTGATCGGCGTGGTCGCGGCGACCACGGTGATCGGTCCCGTGTTCGTCCACGGCATTGCGTCGCGCACGCTGGCGGGGCTGGCCAAGGTCGCGGAGCGCGCGTCCGCCTCAAGTTCTTCTCGGAGCTGAAGGGCCTATGCGACAGGTGGCGATCACGGGACTCGGGGCGATCACCCCGATCGGCATCTCCGCCGCCGGTCTTTGGACCGGCCTGCGCGCGGAGCGGAGCGCGGTACGCGAGCTCACGCGCTTCGATCCGTCGGTGTTCCGGAGCCACATCGCCGCTGAGGTGAACGACTTCGCGCCCACCGATTTCCTCGAGCGCAAGCGCGCGAAACGCCTCGACCGATTCGGACAATTCTCCGTCGCCGCGGCACGCCTCGCGCTCGAGGACTCGCATCTCGATCTGGCGCACGAGGACAAGGAGCGCGTGGGCGCGATGATGGGCACCGCGCTCGGCGGCGTGGGCTACGCTGAGGAGCAGTGCGGGGTGTTCTACCGGGGCGGCGTGCGCGACGTGGACCCGATGCTCGCGCTCACCGTGTTCGGCGGCGCCGCGAGCTGCAACGTCGCGATCGAGTTCGGGGTGCAGGGACCGAACAGCACGAACGCGATGAGCTGCGCGAGCGGCACGATCGCCATCGGCGACTCCTTCCGGCAGATCCGCGACGGCTACGCCGACATCATGCTCGCTGGCGGCGCCGAGGCGCCGCTCTGGCCGCTCTGTTTCGGGGCCTTCGCGATCATCCGCGCCATGAGCACGCGCAACGATGCGCCGGCGTCGGCCTCACGCCCCTTCGACAAGGACCGCGATGGATTCGTGATGGGGGAAGGGGCCGCCGTGCTCGTGCTCGAGGAGATGGGCCGTGCGCGCGCTCGGGGGGCGAGGATCTACGGCGAGGTCTGCGGCTACGGCACGAGCAATGACGCCTACCACATGACCGCGCCGCGCCCCGACGGCTCGCAAGCCGCGCGCAGCATGCGGCGCGCGCTCGACGACGCGCATGTCGCCCCCGGCGAGATCGGCTACGTGAACGCGCACGGCAGCTCCACGCCGCTCAACGACAGCACCGAGACCCTGGCCATCCGCACTGTGTTCGGCGATCGCGCCGCCTCCCTCCCCGTGAGCGGGACGAAGGGCTACTACGGCCACGCCCTTGGCGCGAGCGGCGCCATCGAGGCCGCCATCTGCTCCCTCGCCATGGCGAACGACTGGCTTCCCCCCACCGTGAACCTCGACACACCGGACCCCGCCTGCGCTCTCGACCATATCCCCCGCACCGGCCGCCCCGCCTCTCCGGAGTACTTGTTGTCGAACAGCTTCGGCTTCGGCGGCATCAACGCCGCCCTGGTGCTGCGCCGCCCCGAATAGCTCCCCCACTCTCCACTCCCTGCCGAGGCCGAGGCCGGCCCTTTCAGTTCCTCGGACAGACCAAGGCCTCGAGCACGTCAAAGCGGAAGCCCGCCGCCGAGGAGGTCACGCGCACCCGCACCTCCCCCGCCGCGCGCTCCCGCACACTCGTCCCAACTAGCTCCGCCAGCACACGCTTCGTCGAGTCGGGGAGGTCCCCCTCAGTCGCCGCGATGTCCGCGATCGCGCCCGTAGAGTCGAACTGGAGCGCCAAAACTGCGAACCCCGCTGGCCAGTGTGTCGCCTCCGCCTGCACTCGCCGCGCGATCGCCGCGGTGTCGAGCACGCTGTCCACCCCCGGCGGGGGCCGCAGCAGCACGCACAGCGGAGGGGGCGGCGGCGGCGCTTTCACGCCGACTTCCGCGGAGAAGAATACCCCCCGCAAGTTCCGCAGATCGGAGCGGACGGCGGTGATGATCCACGCCGTCACAGTGGGCATTCCATCCATTGCCGGCCAGCGCGCGAACCCCACGTACCGCGGGCCGCGATTCCCCGACGGGGCGAGTGGTGCATCGTAATTGGTGAAGTAGAGGACCGAGACGCGCACGGGCCGGCCGCCCATCGACGTCTCACACGCATCGAGCAGGGAGAATCGCCCCCCGGTCATCATCTCGTCCGGTCCCTCACCCTGCCGGATGCCGATGCCGCGATTTCCCGCGAGCGCCCACAGGAGGTCCCCGTACCGTCTCACCTCGGAGAAGGCGGGCGGTACATGCACGGCGATCCCCTGTACCTCCACACGGATCCACTTGCTCTCGTCGTCGTCCGGCGGCGTGCACAGCCCATCGTCCGCCGCGGCGCCGGCCGTGCGCGCGATTCCCACACCCATCGCGATCGCGCTCGCGACGACGATCGTAGCGATCGCTCGACGCTCGTTCATCACCTGACGCCTCCTCGTCCAACCGACGCCCCCACGCTCAATGCGCACGATGCGCCGCTCGGTCGTCGCGCGCAACATGGATCGCCGTGCGGAGGATCATCCATGTCCTGGTATCTGCCGAGGCCGAGGCCGAGACCGGCAGTTAAGGCGTCGCCGTAAGGAATCTCTCCGCGTATCGGACTACGCCCTCCCGAATCACCCGCATCGCCTCGTCACTCTTCCCCCACCCCACCGTCTGCACCCGCTTCCCCTCGAGGTCCTTGTAGATGTGGAAGAAATGCTCCACTTCCTTCAGATAGTGCGGCGGAATATCCGCGATGTCGAAATACTCCCCGAAGAACGGATCGTTGATCGGCACCGCCAGGATCTTGTCGTCCGGTTCCCCGCGGTCCGTCATCCGCAGCACGCCGATCGGCCGCGCATCGATCTGACATCCCGGGAACGTCGCCTCGTTCACCAGCACCAGGATGTCGCACGGATCATGATCCTCGGCGAGCGTGCGCGGGATGAATCCGTAGTCCCCGGGATAGTGCACCGCCGAGTAGAGCACGCGATCGAGCCGCAGCAGCCCCGACTCCTTGTCCAGCTCGTACTTGTTCCGGCTCCCGCTCGGGATCTCGACGAGCGCCGTCACTTCCTCGGGCGGGTGACGTCCGGGCGGCAGATGATGCCACGGGTGCAGCACGGCGCATTCCTCGCGAGATGAGCGGACGTAAGTAGTCTACCGCGCCCGGCGGTCGCCTGACAGCCGCCGAGCACGTATCATCCAGCAGCCCCCGCTCTCGAACCCAGGACCGATCCTGCGCTCCACCACCAGACCGCGGACCGTGCTCCTCGGCTGTTCCTTCGCCGGGCTCGAGTTCCTGTACCAATTGGCGAAACGCGCGGGCCGCTTCCGGCCGGGCGAGATGACCGTCGTGGATCCGCGCCCCCGCCACTCGTACATGCCGCTCGTCCATGAGGTGGCGAGCGGCGCCCGCTCGGCCTACGAGCTGACCTTCGATTCACCGGCGTTCGTCCGGTCCATCGGGGGCGCCTGGGTCACGGGCGAGGCGGTCTCCCTCGATCCCGCCAACCACACCGTGACGCTCGACGGCGGCCGGACGCTCGACTACGACCGGTGCGCCATCGCCGTCGGGAGCGTCTCCGACGCGCCGCCGCAGCTGCTCGGCTCCGAGGGCGTGGTCGCCGCCAAGTGGGTGAGCGACGCGATCGCGGTCCGGGAGCAGCTACACCGGATCCGCGCCGCCGGGGCGCGACGGGCACACGTTGTGGTCGCCGGCGGTGCTCTGACGGCGGTGGAGTGGGGCGCCGAGTTGGCCGCCGCACTGGTGGACGCGGCGCGCGTGGATGTCACGCTCGTCGGCGCCTCGCCGCGATTGCTCCGGGAATTCCATCCGGCGGTCGGCCGTCTCGCGGGCGGGATCCTCAAGGCGATGGGGGTTCAGCTCGTCTTCGGCCAGAGCGTGATGCGGCACTCAAACCGTACCGCGCACACCCTGGACGGCGGCGAGCATCCCGCCGATCTGCTCGTCTGGGCGGGGGGCGTCCGCCCCAATCCGGTGCTCGCGCGCTTCGGCGTGCCGCTCGGCGACGATGGCCGCGTGATCGTGACGCCGCGCCTCAACGTGAAGGGACGGCCGGGGCTGTACGCGATCGGCGACGCCGCGCAGATCGTGGAGTCGGGTATGACCTGGCCGACGATGCAACGCGCGATCGAAGCGATCTGGCAGGGCACGACGCTCGCTCGTCGATTCCGCGCCGGTTCGTTTGACGACCGCGGGCCCTCCCACCGCCTCCGGCCGGATTTCTGGTACGGCCTGTCGCTCGGCTCAGAACACAGCGCCGCATTCAGTGGCCGGTGGATCACCCAGCACCGAATGCTGGTGCAAGGCCGTCGCCTGCTCCAGCGACTGTACTACCGTCGCTTTCGCCTCTGAACCGCAGCCCAGTGCTAGCCCCCTCGCGCGCCGCCCCGTATTGTCTCGTGGTGCGGTCTCCGTTCCCGCCGAGTGTTGACAGCTGAAACCTGACCTCTGTCGCATGTCCGACATCGACACCCTCCTCCACGAGCACCGCAAGTTCCCGCCCCCCGCGCAATTCGCGAAGAGCGCCCACGTGAACTCGCGCGCGCTCCACGACCGCGGCGCGGCCGACTACGAGGCGTTCTGGGCGGAGATGGCCCGCGAGCTCGAGTGGTCCACGCCGTGGAGCACGGTTCTCGAGTGGAAGCCGCCCTGGGCCAAGTGGTTCACCGGCGGCACGCTGAACGCGAGCGTCAACTGCCTGGACCGCCACGTGCGCGGTGCGCACCGGAACAAGGCGGCGCTCATCTGGGAGGGGGAGCCCGGCGACACGCGCACGCTCACCTACTGGGACCTGTATCGCGAGGTCAACAAGTTCGCGAACGTGCTCGATACGCTCGGCGTGAAGCGCGGCGATCGCGTGGCGATCTATCTGCCGATGATCCCCGAAGTGGTGATCGCCATGTTGGCGTGCGCGCGCATCGGCGCGCCGCATTCCGTGGTGTTCGGCGGATTCTCGAGTGAGAGTCTGCGCGACCGGATCAACGACGCGCAGTGCAAGGTGCTGATCACCGCCGACGGCGGCTACCGCCGTGGCCAGATGCTCCCGCTCAAGCGCAACGCCGACAAGGCGCTCCAGGAGACGCCGTCGATCGCACATGTGGTGGTGGTCAAGCGCTCGCCGGCCGACGGCAGCGAAGCGTTCGCCGAAATGAAGGAGGGACGCGACCACTGGTGGCATCGTCTCATGACACAGGCCGCGCCCTACCGGAAGCCGGAGGAGATGGGCGCCGAGGACGTGCTTTACATCCTGTATACCTCCGGCACGACGGGTAAGCCGAAGGGGATCGTCCACACCACCGGCGGCTACATGACGGGCGCGCACGCCACCACGAAGCTCGTCTTCGACCTGAAGGACGAAGATGTCTTCTGGTGCACCGCGGATGTGGGCTGGGTCACCGGGCACACCTATCTCGTCTACGGCCCGCTCTCGAACGGCGTGACCTGCGTGATGTACGAGGGCGCCCCCGATTGGCCCGAGAAGGACCGCTTCTGGGAGATCTGCGCGAAGTACGGCGTCACGGTGTTCTACACCGCGCCCACGGCGATCCGGGCCTTCATGAAGTGGGGGAAGGGCCATCCGGGGAAACACGACCTCTCCCGCCTTCGATTGCTCGGCTCGGTGGGGGAGCCGATCAATCCGGAGGCGTGGATCTGGTATCACGAGAGCATCGGGCACAGCCGCTGCCCGATCGTCGACACCTGGTGGCAGACGGAAACGGGCTCGATCATGATCACACCGCTGCCCGGCGTCACCACGACGAAGCCCGGCAGCGCGACGACCGCGTTTCCCGGCATCTTCGCCGAGCTCCTCGACCAGAACGGGAAGCGCATCGACGTCGGCGGCGGGCTGCTCGCGATCACGCGCCCCTGGCCGTCGATGCTGCGCACGATCTGGGGTGACCCGGATCGCTATGTGGAAACGTATTTCACCAAGTGGAAGGACCGCCCCGACCTCTATTTCCCCGGCGACGGCGCGAAGCGGGATGACGACGGCTATTTCTGGATCCTCGGCCGCGTGGACGACGTGCTCAACGTGGCCGGCCACCGGATCGGGACGATGGAGGTGGAGAGCGCACTCGTCTCCCACCCCGCCGTCGCCGAGGCGGCGGTGGTCGGCAAGACGCACGACCTCAAGGGGCAGGCGATCGCCGCCTTCGTCACCCTCCGCGAGGGCCACAAGCAATCACCGGCCCTCCGCGACGAGCTCCGCGAACATGTTGCCGAGAAGATCGGCGCCCTCGCCCGCCCCGACGACATTTTGTTCTCCGCCGACCTCCCGAAAACGCGCTCGGGCAAGATCATGCGCCGCCTCCTGCGCGACATCGCCGAAGGCCGCGCGCTCGGCGACACCACCACCTTGGCCGACCCGAACGTCGTCGCGAAGCTCAAGGATCAGTACGAATCTCAAGAGGGCTAAGGTCAAAAAGAGCGGGACCGCGGATACGAGCGGAAGCAAAGCGATCTACGCGGATCGTTCCGAGCGCGATCGACGCGCCGCGACGCCGGTAGCGCCCCTTTTCTCTTGTTAACGGCAACTGCCTGCCACGTGGCGGGCTGTTGTTGTTAACAATAAAGAGAAAAGCTCTACCGGCGGTTGGGAGGGCTGTCCGCTCTCGGAGCGATCCGCGAAGATCGGCTTGCTTTCCGCGTTTATCCGCGTTCCGCTCTGGTTGACCTTGCCGTTGCTCTCAGATCCACGATCGCGGCAAGGAATATGAACGTGATGATGATCGCCGAGGTCACACACCAGACGCAGATCGCGTGGATGACGAAGAGTTCGAGATAGGTGAGCCACGCGGAGAAGATGAACCCGGCGCCCGAGAGGGCGGCGAGCGCGCGGGAGAGGGGGAGCGAGTCTTCGAGCGTGTCGCGGAGGCCGGCGAGGGCGAGAACGAAGATCGTGAGGTACGCACCGAGCCCCCAGGCGGCCACCGACAGGCCGAGGAAGGTGGCCCATTGGCTCGTGTTCACCGTCTCGCACTCGCCTACGGAGCACGACAGTGCGCCGATGACCCCGATCTTGTAGAGCGTCAGGTAGAGCGCGACGAACGCGCCGGCGAGGGCGAGGACGGCGATGATCTGCCGCGGCCTCACGGCTTCTTTCTTGCCGCCGCGGGCGCCGGCGCCGCCGAGTCGACGACGGCCTTGAGATCATCGTACGGCATAGCGCCGGCGATCACCTTGCGCCCGACGATGAAGGTGGGCGTCTGCGCGATCCCCCGGCGCTCCCCTTCCTTCCGGTTCGCGATGATCCGCACCAGGTGGCGCTGTTCGTCCATGCAGCTCTTCCACGTGTCGACGTTGAGTCCGAGCTGGCGCGCGTAGCCCGCGAAGAACTTCGCCGGATTGCTCGTGGCCGACGTCGACCACTCCGGCTGGTTGAAGAAGAGCGCGTCGTGCATCTCCCAGAACTTCCCTTGGTCGTTCGCGCACGCCGCGGCCATCGACGCCTGGATCGTATTCTTGTGCATCGGCAGCGGGAAATCGAAGTACCGGTAGCTCGCCTGCCCCGACTGGATGAGGCGCGTACGCACGTCCGGCTCGGTGACGAGCGCGAACTGGGCGCACGCGGGGCACTCGAAGTCGGCGAACTCGAGCACCTGCACCGGCGCATTCGAGTTCCCCAGGAGGTAACCCTCCGCCTGGGAGGCGGAGACGTCCATGTCGCGCACGACCGGCGCCTTCGGGCGGGCCACGACCGACGCGATCGCCACGCCGCCGCCGATCGCCACCAGCGCCAAGAGGAGATAGAAGCCGCGCGACTGCGTGGCCGGCTTCTTCCGTTTCTTCACCACTCCCGGTCCCGATCTCCGTCCTTGCGCTCGTCCGGCTGCCATGCGGTTTTTCCCCAGTGGGGGTCGGCGCTGCTGGCTTCGTCCACGATCCGGCGGCTGTCCGCCACTTCCGGCGTGTCGTACGTCGCACGCACCTCGTAGTGGAACAGCTCGCTGCGCAGATCGCCGGTGAGCTTCATCAGCTCGCCGGCGTGCGCGAGGAGCTCCCCGCGCGCATCCAGCTCCACGATGCGCGTCGCCAGCGCCCACAGCAGGTCCCGCAATTGCCGGGCGCGATCGTCGCCATACGTCTGTTCCGGCTCCTTCATGCGCCGAAAACTACGGCGGGCACAGGGCCCGGGCAACGCGACGCCGCCCCTGCAACTCCGCTGTCCGCCCCGTTAGATTGGGGGAACCTCTTCACCGTGCAAGGAGAATGGCCAAAGACAAAGACAAAGACAAAGACAGGAATCGCCGGCGCGAAGCGAGTGCCCCGACCCCCTTCGAGCAGGCGCGCGACGAGATGTTCCAGCAGATCATCCAGTGTGGCGTGTTACAATCCGCGCCGGAGCACCAAATAGAGTGGCTCGATGAGACGTTGGCGTACCTTGCGGACCGGTATCACGAGCTCCAGGCCCGCGACCTGGCCGAGCTGAAGACCCTCGGCACCCGCTTCTGCCAGCCTCCCAAGGCGCGCACGGCGGCCGACGAACCCGCGGACGAGACGGTCGCGGCGTAGCACGAGAACGGTTCGAGGCGATGTGACAAGCCCCCGCGAGACCGCGGGGGCTTTGCATTTTCTTTTCGCCCGTCACCGCCCGCGTGATCGCGCGCGTCGCAGCCCGAAGCCGAGCTGGAATCCGCCGCCGTACCCCGCCTCGATGAAGGGGGTCACGTTCCCCCACCGCGGCCCCTCGAGCCCGATGAGCGCGATGAGCGCGATGAGCACGCCGCGCCAGCTGGGCGCCGCCTGATAGCGCAGCCCGAGCCCCCCCGCTCCATAGAGCGCCCACTTGTTCACCCGGTCCGGATCGAGCACGAACCGCCCCAGCACGTTCACGCGCGCGCTGAAAGCGCCGCGCCCCTCGCTGCCCGTACTCCCCAGCCCACCCAGCACGACGATCCGCACATTCCGGTCCGCCGTCCACGCCCCGCCGCCGCCCACTTGAATGGTGTTGCTGTCCGCGAAGAAGAGGTCGATCCTCGCCTCGGGCTGAAACGCCCGTTCGGCCTGCGCCCCCACCGGCACCGCAAAAACGATTGCGATCACCCCACTCACCACGCACTGCCGAGCGCCGAGTGCCGAGTGCCGAGACAAGCCGTTCAAGCCTTGCGCCTCACTCGTGCGAGGAACGCCGTATAGTCAACGATCGTCCACGCGGAGACCAGCGCTACCGGCCAGATGAGCCAGGCCATCCACTCCGGCCGCAGCAGGATCACGAAGAGCGACGCGAGCTGCAGCCCCGTCAGCGCCTTCCCCGCCCACCGCGCCGTGAAGTCCGCGGGCTCGAGGCCCGGCAGGTAGA
>JAYUMO010000016.1:0-4252 GCA_043762555.1 Gemmatimonadaceae bacterium
GATCCGCGTAGATCCGCGGCAACGCGCCGTTGCTCTCTGCGATCCTCGGCGCTCGACCTAGCTCGCCGGGGTCTTGGTGGTGTCGGGCTTCACGCCCACCGAGTCGATCACCACTTCCCCCCGCCGCGAATCCCACGTCCACTTCCCAACGCGGAAGTACTGCTGCACGTCGGGATGTCCGATCGGGAACATCGTCTCCCCCTTCACCACGAGCACGCCGGTGCGCCCCATGTAACTCGGAATGCGCCATCCGGGGAGACTGTCGCTCACGCGGCCGCTCCGGCGCAGCATCATGTAGCCCACGCGCGGATCGAAGGTCGCGGCGAGCGCGCCGAGCACGTCGAGTCCGATGAGCGCGTCCCGCGACGTGCGCATCGGCTGGAAACGCACCGGCGCGTTGCCGAGTACGATATCGCCGATCTGCACGCGCGCCACCACCCCGAACGTCGCCGCCGGGTCGCGCGAGCCGCGTGGCGCGAAGCGCTTCACCGAATCGTGGTGCATCCACGCCGTATCGAGGAGCAGCCCCGACACGCGCGCGTCGATCACCGCGAACACGGTGTCGCCGGCGACGATGAGCCGGGTGCGTCCCAGGAGATGGCTGTCGGTCACCGTGTAGAGGACGATCGCCGAATCGGGGCCATCGATCTCCGGTGGATTCGCGCGCAGATACTCCGCGCGCAGCCGCTCGCCCACCCCCACCGCCGGCGCCGGCAGCGCCGCGAATGCCGACCAGTCGATGATCCGTTTCGCGAGCGAATCGATGATGCCGAGCCGCGCGTACACCGGCGCGAGCTCCATCGCCACTACTTTGGGATCGACGCCGAAGTGCCGTGCCTCCTCCATGAGTGTGGCGGCGATCCGCAGCCGCCCCCGCCCCGCCAGGTAGCGGCCGAGCGCGAGCCGCGTGTCGCCCTCGTGCGGTGCGAGTCGCACCGCGGCATAGTACGCGGACTCGGCGCCGAACAATCGCCCGGCGATGAGCATCGTGTCGCCGCGCGCCACCAGCGCGAGCGCCATCGCTTCCTTCGTGGGCGGCGGCGGCGACTGCGCGCGGGCCGCGCCGCCCAAGCACGCGAGCGCCGGCGCCGACCACAGAACGAGCGCGGCGAACGCCGCCGGCAGCGCGACGAGCCCTGCGCGACGCACGCTAGTGCGTCACCCGGTAGATGGCGCCCGCATTGTCATCGGAGACCAGCACCGCGCCGTCGGCCGCGACGACCACATCCACCGGCCGCCCCCAGCGACTCCCGCTCGCCGTCTGCCAGCCGCTAATGAAGTCCTCGTAACTCACCGGCTTCCCGTTCGCGATGCGCACACGCACCACCTTCGCCCCGGTGGGCACCGTGCGATCCCACGAGCCGTGGAAGGCGAGCAGGAGGTCACCGCGATAGTCCGCGGGGAACATCGTGGCGTTGGCGAGGAAGGTCATCCCGAGCGGCGCCGAATGCGCCTGCATCTCGAGCGCCGCGGGAATGGTCGGCGCGCAGCGCGCGGCGTCGTTGTACTCCGGATTCGGCTTCGCCTGTCCGCTCAATGAATAACAGTAGGGCCACCCGTAGTCGCCGCCGTCGAGCAGGATGTTGATCTCCTCGGGCGGGAGGTTCTCGTGGTCGGGCGTGAGGTCGTCGCGCTCGTTCTGCGACACCCAGATCGCGTGCGTCACCGGATGCACCGCGATCCCCACCGGGTTCCGCAGGCCGTAGGCGTAGCGGCGGCCGTTCGACCCGTCGGCGTCGTAGCGCATCACCGACGCGCGCTCCGGGGCGGTCTCCACGCACAAATTACATGTCGAGCCGATCGCGATGTACATCCCGCTGCCCGCGCCGAACACGATCGAGCGCGACCAGTGGTTCCCGCCCCCACTGAAGCTCGCGATCTGCACCGGCGCGCCGTTCGCCGTCCCGTCGGCCTTCAGCTGCACGCGCGAAACGCCCGATGTCCACGCGATGTACAGCCAGCCGCCGGAAAGGCGAGCCCGTGCGGACGGTCGAGCCCGCTCACCGCCACCACCATCTTGTCGGCCACGTGGTCGCCGGTCGTGTCGGTGAGGCGCACCACCTGCCCCGCGTTCGGGAGGCTCGCGTACACCGCGCCGTCGGGCGCGATCGCGAGGAAGCGCACGCCGCTCAGCCCGGTCGCGAAGTACTTGATGTCGAACCCCGCCGGCAGCGTGAGCTTTGCGCGCAAGGAATCCTGCTGCGGCGGATTCGGCATGCCGAGCACCGCTCCCCTCGAACAGCCGACCACCGCCAACGCGCCGATCGATACCATCAGTCGCGTGAGTCTTACAGTCATGCGTCGCCTCCCGAGGCGTATACCCCGTCCAGCGCACTTTTCCCCACCGGCATTCGTTCGGCGCGGCTCGCCATCGCGTCTTCTTCAGCGGCGGCCACTTCGGCCTCCACCGCGCGCTCCGCTTCACCGAGCCGCTCTCGGCTGATCCCCCTGCGCACCAGGTGCTCTTCGAAGAGCCCCACCGGATCGCGCTTCCCCCAATACGCGAAGAGCGCCGCGTCGAAGGTGCGCCGAGCCTCCGCTTCGTCGTGCGTCGCGTGGCCGCCCATCCGGAAGGTCTCCGCCACCAGCAGCGCCGGCCCCTCACCGCGGCGGCACCGCTCCACGGCGAGCGCGGTGAGCGCGTACGCGTCGAGCACGTTGTTGCCGTCGAAGACGCCCCCCCACATCCCATACGCCTTCGGCCACTGCGCGAACTTCTCTCCCGTCGCCGCGAGATGGTGCTGGTCGAGCCGCGTGCCGAGCGCCACCTGATTGTTCTGGATGATGAACACCGCGGGAACGTGCCGCACCGCCGCGAAATTCAGCGCCTCGTGCGCCACCCCCGCTTTCGCGCTCCCGTCGCCGATCCAGGTGAGCGCCACGCGGTCGGTGCCGCGCGCCTGGAAGCTCATCGCGATCCCCGCCACCACCGGCACGATGTCCCCCACGTGACTGATCGGCGAGAGCACGCCCTGCGTCATGTCGCCGTAGTGGCCGTCGCGCCCGCGCGCGGGCCCGTCGGCGGTGCCCATGTAGGCGCGCAGCGTGTCGGCGACGGGCATCCCCATCTCGTGGCAGGCGCCCGCATTGCGGATCATCGGCGCCACGACATCGCACGTCTCGCGTGCCGCGCCGCTCATCGCGCGCGGCCGCCGCAGCGCGTGCACCGGCCCGATCGTGCTCGCCTCTTCCCCGGTGCCGAGCCACGCCTTGGAGATCACCCCTTGGCGGACGAGCCGCTTGAGCGCGATGTCCGTGAGCCGATTGCGGACGAGGCCGGCATAGAGGTCGAGCAACTGCGCCGGACTGAGCGCGCGGACGACCGCCGAGCGTGCTGGGTCCCGCTCGAGCGTCGCGCCGAATTCGCGCACCAGCTCGTCGTCCGCCTGCCAGTTGAGGTATTCCGGTGGCTCGAACGGCGCGTGCCTCTTCATGCCCGCAATCTCGCCCCCTCACCCATTCTCTTGCAATGCGCCCGCGCCAGAGAAGGGCAACCTTTCCGCGGATCTACGCGGAAAAGGGCGCGGATCTCTCCGCGCCCCGGAAATGGCCCATCCCTCCCACGCGGGCGGTGTTCTTGTTGTGAACAACAAAACACACGCTCCGCGCGCGAGCAGGGTCTGGCTCGCCACTGGGACCGATCCGCCCGCATCCGCGTCATCCGCGTTCTCAGTTGCCTTTGCCGAGTGCCGAGTGCCGAGTGCCGAGTGCCGAGTGCCGAGTGCCGAGTGCCGAGTGCCGGGACCCGCAGTTACCGTCTCAACAACCGCCCGAACACTCCCCCACCGCCATCTCCGCCGGTGGGGTCCTCCCCTCCAGCCGCCTTCGAGAACGCCTCACCAAATTCGAGCGTAGTCAAATAGCGCTGTTCCCGGTCGCGCGCCATCGCCTTCGCGAGCACCCGCTCCACCCCCACCGGGAGATCCAGCTCCGGCCGCGCCGTCCGGATCGGCATCGGATCCCCCTTCAGTCGCGCGATCATGATCTCCTGCTGCGTGCGCCCCTCGAAGGGGAGCTTCCCCGTGAGCATCTCGAACGTCATGATCGCCAGCGAATAGATGTCGGTGCGCGGATCGAGCACCTTCCCGCGCAGCTGCTCGGGGCTCATGAACTCCGGCGTGCCGAGCACGATCCCAGTGGCGGTGAGCTTCTGCACTTCCGGGCTCACCTGCCGCTCCTTCGCCAGCCCGAAATCCATCACCACCGCGCGCTCCGTGCCGTCGGGGCGCGTGACGATCATGATGTTCTCCGG
>JAYUMO010000017.1:0-17188 GCA_043762555.1 Gemmatimonadaceae bacterium
CGCCCCCCGCAATTCCAGCGGCACCCGCACGTTCTCGAGCGCCGTCAGGGTGGGGATGAGTTGAAAGCTTTGGAACACGAAGCCAACTTTCTCCCCACGGAGCCGGGCGCGCTCATCTTCCGTGAGCGTGCCGAGGTCGGCCCCGTCCAGCGTCACGGTGCCGCGGGTGGGGACGTCGAGACCGGCGAGGAGCGCGAGCAACGTCGTCTTCCCGCTCCCCGACGGCCCCACCACCGCCACGAAGGCGCGCGGCGCGATACGGAAGCTGACATCGCGCAGCACGGTGAGCACCGTGCCGCCGCTGGGGAAGGTCTTCGTCAACTCTCGAGCCACGAGCATGGGGACACCGCGTCAGAGTGGGGTACTTTCGTTCTCCGTCGTTCTCGCGATCGCGTCGGTGCTCGCGCTCGCCGCCTGCGAGGGCGGGTCGCGCGCGAAACCTCGGGTGCGCGGCGCCGCGGCCGGCGCCCGCCACGGCGCGGACTCCACCACCGCCGCGCCGAGCAGCACGAACGCGAAGGAACAAGGGGTGATCCTCTTCGTCGGCACGAGCCTCACCGCCGGACTCGGCCTCGACCCCGACCAGGCGTTCCCCGCCGTCGTCGCGCGCCGACTCGACTCGCTCGGCGGAAAAGAAAACTATGAGGTGGTGAACGCCGGCGTCAGCGGGGAGACCTCCGCCGATCTGCGCCGTCGCGTCGGGTGGCTGCTCCGCCGGCCGGCGCGGGTGATCGTGATCGAGACCGGCGCGAACGATGGGCTGCGCGGGCTGAGCGTGGACTCGATGCGCGCGAACATCCAGGGGATCCTCGACAGCGTGCGGACGCGCCAGCCGGCGGCGCGGGTGATCCTCGCGGGGATGGAGGCGCTCCCCAACATGGGGCCCGCCTACGCGGTCGAGTTCCGCCGCGTTGTCCCCGAGCTCGCGCGCCGTAACGGCGTCACGCTGCTCCCCTTCCTGCTCGCGGGGGTGGCCGGCGTCGACACGCTGAATCAGGCCGACGGCATCCACCCGAATCCGCGCGGCGCCGAGATCGTCGCGGCGAATGTGCTGCGCGTGCTGCGGCCGCTGCTCGACAGCCTGGATCGCGCCGCACCGAAGCCCTAAGCCCGCTTACCGCCGGCCGCCGCGCGCGCGGGCGCCGCCCGCGTTGCGGAAGCCGTTGTAGCGCTGTTCCCCCACACCGCGGGACGTCCCCCACCGGTTCATCTCCGCGGTGCGCCCGGCGTCCACGTTGCCCCACCCGCGCGCGCCGTAGCCGCGCCACCCGGCGTCGCCGTTGTAGCGATACACATTGCCGTCGCGATCCGCGAACACCGTGTTGCCCACTCGCACGTATCCGCCATCCGGTCCGCGCGCGCCCGAGTAGGTGACGTAGTTGCCGGTCCGCGTGTCGTAGAAGCCCCCCCGCGCGCCGGTGGCCCACTCACCCGTGTACGCGTTGCCAATCGCGCCGCGCTGCCCCGCCGCGGCGATCCCGGTGCGCGAGTTGTACGACACGCTCGCGCGGTCCGCCCACGCATTCCCCGTGACCGGATCGTATCCCGCGGCGTTCCGCGCCACGGCCACCCGCGGTCCCCACTGGCTGTAGACGTTGCCGCTCGTCACCCCCCAATCGGCTACCCCCCACCGGCCGACGCCGCGGTACGAGCCCACGCCGTAGCCGCCCCAGCCCCACGCGTAGCCATAGCCGGCGCCGTAGCGCCAGCCGTACCACGGGGTCCACCCGATGTTCGCGCCGTAGCCGTACGTGTAGGGCGCCGCGTACCAATCCTCGCCGATCCAGGGCGTGTACGTGTAGCCGGTGCCGTACACCACGAGATCCTCCTCGTTGATCACCGTGCCGGTGTAGCCCGGCGTGTAGCCCAGGTACACGGAATCCGCGGTCGCGCTGTACACCCGCACGTACGTCACGTAGTGCAGCGGCGCGGCGGGCGGGATCGTGTAGATCTCCGCGGGGACGACGGCGGCCGCCTTCCACGGTCCCTCCAACGCCTCGGCGGTGAACCAGACGCCGTTCTCGCAGGCGTACCACCCGCCGCCCGTGACCAGGATCACCGGCCGCGACGCGTTCGCGACGTACTGCATGGTCGTGCCCTCGATCGGCCGCAATTGCGGCGCGCCGTCGACGATGAGCGGCGCCATCTTGGTCTCCGACCGGGCGAGCGTCTTCGTCTGCGGGATCTCGTTCTCGATCAGCGCTTCGGCGGCCTGCGGCGTGCCGGGCACCGCCGCCTTCACGTTCTCCATCGCGCTCGAGTCGGGGATCTGCGAGAAGGCCTTCGGCAGATCCTTCGCGTGCACGTGCTGCCAGGGCCCCGCCAGACTGTCGGCGATGAACCAGCGGCCGGCGAGCAGGAGGTACAGCTTGTGGTCGGTGGTGTCCTGCAGCACGCGGCCGCTCGTGTTCTTGATGAAGAGCAGGGGGGTGCCGTCGATCGCCGCCCATTTGGGCGCGCCTTCGGTGACGATCAGCTCGGTGGCGGAGTTCGCGAGGACCACCTTCGGCACCGGCGGATTCAAGAGCGACGGCGTCGGCGATTTGGTGAAGGGGTCGCTCGGCGCGCCCACCAGCGGGTCGGCCTCACCGGAATCGACCAGCGTGCGCAGCACCAGATTGAGTTGGTTCACGGTCGCCGGCGGCGCGCTCGTCGTGACGGTCCACGGGCCGGCGAGCGACGTGGCCTGCAGCCAGCCGTCGAAGAGATGAAGGTAGATCGTCCCCTTCTTCGCGGCTGTGCGCACGAGCACCGGAGCCGTATTGATCACACGCTGGAGGCTGGTGCCTTTCACCGGGCGCCAGGTGGGCTCGCCATCGATCGAGATGAGCACCGCTGGCACGTCGGAGAAGAGGATCTTGGGCGGGGCATTCTCGAGCGGGAGCGTGCCGGCCTTGATCGCCGCGCCGGCGATCTGGAGGTCCGCTTCGAGGCGGTCGAGCGCGATGGCGCGCGAGCGGGCCGGGACCTTCGCCTGCAGCGCCTTGCGATACTCCGCTTCGCTATTCCGCGCGGTGGGGAATCGCACCGTGGTGATCGTCATCTCCTCGAGGTAGACGACGCGTTCCGCCTTGTCCACGTCGGTGCGCGCGGTGAAGATCGCGACGCCGAACACCGGGTCGAGCGCGCCCTGGGGGAGGACGGCGATCGCCATGCGGGCTTGGAGATGGTTCCCGTCCCAGGAGTCGAGCTGCGGCTGATAGACGGTGAGGGTATCGGCGCCGCTCGGGACGACGCGGGGCCACCCGGCGTCGGCGGGCGGGGGGGGCGGGGCGGGGGCGGGGCGGAGCACGCCTTGCGCGCCGGCGGGGGCGCCAAAAAGAAGAAAGGGGACGGTGAAAAGGGCGGCGCCGAGGCATGAGGCGGCGCGGCGTGGCGACGAGATGATCATGTGCTCTCCCGTGTCGGCATAGCGTCGAAGTGACTCGTGAACGGGGGCCGCCGTTTCACGTTGGGGCCCGTTGCGTCGTCTTGACCGAGGTCGCCTTGCGGGTTTAAACTTAATGGCTAGGCCAATTTGCAGACCAGACCCCCTCTACCGTACTGAAGAGTTTTATGGCGATCCCCGCGACCCAGATCCGTCGCGGCATGGTCATCGTCTTCGAAGGCGATCCCTGCCGCATCACCGAATTCCGGCACCACACCCCGGGCAACCTCCGGGCGATGGTGCAGGCGAAGCTGCGCAATCTGCGGACCGGCTCGAACTTCGAGCATCGCTTCCGCGCGGCTGATTCGATCAGCAAGGCGTCGCTCGAGACGCACAACCTCGAGTTCATGTACAAAGGCGGCGACACGTACCACTTCATGAACACCGAGAATTACGACCAGCTCGAGATCGAGGAGGAGACGCTCGGCGACGGCGCGCAGTGGATGCAGGCCGGCATGAAGATCATCGCGGAGTATTACAATGGAAAGCCGATCGGGATCGAGCTGCCGAACGCGATCGAGCTCTTGATCGTGGAAACGTCGCCGGTGATGAAGTCGGCGACCAAGACGGCCTCCACAAAGCCGGCGAAGTTGGAGAACGGTGCGACGGTGAACGTGCCCGAGTTCGTAAGCAGCGGCGAGCGCGTGCGGGTGAATCCGAATACGGGGGAGTATCTGGATCGGGTGAAGTGAGAACTGCGGGTCTCGGCACTCGGCACTCGGCACTCGGCACTCGGCAGATCAACAGCTATTGCGACACGCGGACCCAGCGGTAGACCTCGCGGAGCGAGGGGCGCTTGCCGTACATCAACAGACCCACGCGGTAAATCCGCGCCGCTAAGCAGATGGCGGCGGCGCACGCCAGCAAGACGCCCGCGATCGTCAAGAACACCTCCAGCCATGGGACGGTCGCGACGACCATGCGCATCGGCATGATGATAGGGGCGGCGAAGGGGAGCCAGGAGAGGACCTGGGCGGTGCGGCTCATCGGGTTGAGCAGGATCGTCTGTAGGAAGAGGATCGGCGTGATGAGCAACAGGATCACCGGTGTCGCGGCCTGCTGGGCGTCCTGCTCATTGCTCACCATCGCGCCGATGGCAGCGAAGAGCGACGAGTAGAACACGTAGCCGAGCACGAAGAAGAGGACGAGCACCACTGCCGACGCGAGGCTCACGGAGGGTAGGGCGATCGGTTCCGCTCGCGCGCCGAGCGCCGTGAGGATCGGGACGCGCAGCTTGGCGATCAAATAGCCGGTGGTCAGCCATACCGTCTGCTGCGTGATCCCCACGCCCCCCACGCCGAGCACCTTTCCCGCGAGCAGCGTGTTCGTGGAGACGCTCGACACCACCACCTCCGCCACGCGCGTGTTCTTCTCTTCGAGCACGCCGCGGAGCACGGTCTGGCCGTAGAGCACGATCGAGATGTACAAGAGGAAGGCGAGCCCGAAGCCGAAGAGGGCGTTGAGCATTCCCGAGCCTGCGCGTCCCTGCTCCGAGAGGCGCTCGGTGGCGAGCGTCGGGCGCATCCGCGCGATCCGCGCGGCGTCGGTCGAGTCCACGTGCAGTTGCGCGAGTCGCGCGGCCAGCACGCTCCGCCGGATGACGCCGGTGAGCATCTCCATGTCGCCGATGGAGCTCGCGTTCCGCCCGGCATAGCGCGCGGAGTCACCGGCCAGCGTGTTCCGGTCGAGCACTAGATAGCCGCGCGCCCCATGCTGTACCACCTCGCGCGTGGCGGTGCTCTCGGCGCGCGTGAGGGTGTCCGGCGCGACCTCGCGCACGCGCGGAATGGGCGCGAGCGGGGTGCGCGGGAGCGCCTCAGCGATGCGCACGCCCAGGCCGGCGCCCGTGGCGTCGAGGATCACGATGTTCGACGCGTCCTCCGACGGCTTTGTCCGCAGCGCGAGCAGCGGCGGCACGATCATCAGAGCGCCGAAGAGCACCGGACCGAACACCGTGGCGAAGAGGAACCACTTGCTGCGGACACGCTCCATGTACTCGCGCGAGATCACCGCCCAGAGCTTAGCCATGGCCGATCACTCCCTCCTCGCCGCCGGTGGCGCCGACGGCGTCCAGGAAGATCCGGTGGAGCGAGGGCTGCACGAGCTCGAAGCGTTCCACACCGGCGCCCGCTTCCACGAGACGGCGCAGCAGCCGCTGTGGATCGGCGCCGCGCGCGAGCTCCAGCTCCAGCGTGCGATTCGAGTCGTCCGCGCGCGCCACGAGCGATGTGTCGCGCAGCACCGCGCGGGCGGCATCCGCCGCGCCGCCCACCAGCGAGAGCGCGACGAAGCGCCCGGCGTGGCGCGCCTTCACCTCGGCCACGCCGCCGTCCAGCACCTTCTCGCCGCGCGCGATGATGCACACGGAGTCGCAGATCCGCTCCGCGCTCTCCATCAGGTGCGTGCTGAAGAGCACGGTGCGGCCCGCCTTGCGCAATTCCACCATGATGTCCTTGAGCGCCTGGGCGTTGATCGGGTCGAGGCCGCTGAACGGCTCGTCGAGGATCACGAGCTCCGGCTCGTGGAGCAGCGTGCCGATGAACTGCACCTTCTGCTGCATCCCGCGCGAAAGTTCGTCCACCTTGGCCGAGCCCCAATCCTTCTCCGGCGTGCGCAGCGACAGCCGCTCCATCCACATCGTGATCCGGCGGTCGGCTTCGCGGCGCGGCACGCCCTTGATCGCGGCGAGGAAGCGCAGCACCCGGCGCACCGGCATCTTCTTGTAGAGACCGCGCTCCTCGGGGAGGTAGCCGATGCGGTCGGTGATCCCGCGGTCGGTGTGCGGGCGGCCGAGCACCCGAATACTCCCCTCGTCCGGCTCGATGATGTCGAGGAGCATGCGAAGGGTGGTCGTCTTCCCGGCGCCGTTGGGGCCCAGTAACCCGTACACCGCGCCGCGTGGCACGGCGAGCGAGAGGTCGCGCACCGCCATGTGGCCGGCGAAACGCTTGACGATGTGCTCGATCTCGACGGCGATGTCGGCCATGATGGGCGGTGGCGGGAATCCAGCCCGCGAAAGCTACGCGGGCCGCCGACGGCGTCAATCGGGACGCCGCGGGTTGCCTCTCGACGCCCGCGCGGCGAAGATTGGGCGACCCCCGCCGGAGCCGCCCGCGTGTCTCGTCCTTCGTCGCTCGTTCTGCTCGTTCTGCTCGCCCCCCTCGCCCCGACGATGGCGGCGGCGCAGCAGCAGCAAACGCTGGTGGTCTTCAACGCCGGCTCGCTCGCGCGGCCGCTGCGCGCCGCGCTCGACAGCTTCGCGCGGCGCGAGCGCGTGACGGTGGAGCAGGAGAGCGCCGGGAGTCTCGAGACCGCTCGCAAGCTCACCGAGCTGCACAAGGTGCCGGACGTGATCGCGCTCGCGGATCATGAGGTGTTCGCGCAGCTGCTCATGCCGCGCTACGTCACCTGGTACTATCAGTTCGCGCGTAACCGGATGGTGATCGCGTACGCGCCGACGTCGAAGTTCGCGGCCGAGATCACCGCCGCGAACTGGACCGAGGTGCTGCTGCGCGACGGCGTCGAGACCGGCCGCGCCGATCCGAATCTGGATCCGAACGGTTATCGCACGCTGCTGGTGTGGCAGCTCGCGGAGCGCTGGTACAAGGCGCCCGGCCTCGCGCGCCGGCTGCGCGACGCGATCCCGTCGCGGAACGTGCGCCCAGACGAGGCGGCGCTGGTGGCGCTGCTGCAGGCTGGCGAGCTCGACTATATCTGGAGCTACGAGTCGATCGCGCAGGCGGCGGGGCTGCCGTATCTGCGGCTCCCTCCGGAGATCGACCTGGGCGACCCGGCGCAGAAGGCGCGCTACGCCGAGGTCTCGGTGAAGGTGGCGGGACGCACGCCGCGCGACTCGGTGGTCTTCCAAGGCGAGCCGATCCTGTATGGGATCGCCGTGCCCAACGGCGCGCCGCATCGCGCGCTCGGCGACCGCTTCGTGCAGTGGCTGCTCTCGCCCGAGGGCAGGCGCACGCTGCGCGCGGCCAAGCTGGATGCGCTCGACAGCCCGACGTTCGTGAAGAAGACCAAGCCGCCGGGGACATGAGCTCCTCCCGAGCGGCGCACCGCGCGGCGAGTGTGCTCGCGGCGCTCGGCGGCTCGCTCTTCCTCCTCTTCCTGCTCGCGCCGCTGGCGCAGCTCGTCGCGGCAGGGGGCGCCGATGGCGCGGCGAAGCTGTTCACGGACGCCGAGCTCCGGAAGTCGTTGGCGCTCACGGCGCTCACCGCCACCGCCGCGACGGCGCTCGGCGTCATGGGCGGCACGCCGCTCGCCTATCTGCTCGAGCGGCGCCGCTTCCGCGGGCGCGCGCTGCTCGCGGCGCTGCTCGATCTGCCGCTGCTGGTGCCGCATCCGGTGGCCGGCATCGCGCTGCTGCTCGTGCTGGGCCGCCAGAGCGTGGTGGGCGGTGCGCTGCTCTCGGCGGGATTGCGCGTGGTCGGCTCGCCATTGGGGATCGTTGCCGCGATGCTCTTCGTCTCGGCCCCGCTGTACATCAGCGCGGCGCGCGAAGCGTTCGGGCGGGTGAATGCGCGCTACGAAGGGGTGGCGCGCACGCTCGGCGATCCGCCATGGCGTGTCTTCCGCCGCGTGACGCTGCCGCTCGCGATGCGCGGCCTCATCGCGGCGGGGGTGGTGATGTGGGCGCGCGCGGTGAGCGAGTTCGGCGCGATCGTGGTGCTCACGTACAATCCGAAGGTCGCGAGCGTGCTCAGCTATGACCGCTTCACGAGCTACGGGCTGACCGAAGCGCTGCCCGTGGCGGCGATCCTGGCGGTGCTGGCCCTGGTGCCGCTGGTCGCGCTGCGCGCGGTGCGTCCCGAGCGCGGCACGGCGGACCCGTGATCGTCGCCGATCGTCTGGCCGCCCACGTGGGCGAATTCGCTCTCGCCGATGTCACCTTTACGGTGCCGCAGGGGCGCTACGGCGTGGTCATCGGCCCCGCCGGCTCCGGGAAGACCACACTCCTCGAAGCGATCGCGGGCATCATCCCACAGGAGGGCGGCGCGCTCACGCTTGGCGGCCGGAACGTGGCGGGCGTTCCGCCGGAGCGGCGCGGGATCGGCTTCGTGTACCAGCACGGCTATCTCTTTCCCCACTTGTCGGTGGAGGAGAACATCCTCTACGGCGCGAGCGACGCGGCGTTCGCGCGCGGCATCGCCGAACGTCTCGGCGCGAGCGCGCTCCTCGCGCGGCAGGTGCGCGGGCTGAGCGGCGGGGAGCGCGCGCTGATCGCGATCGCGCGGGCGCTGGCCGCGCGTCCGGCCATCCTGTTGTTGGACGAGCCCTTCAGCGCGCTCGACCCGCGCCGGCGCGCGACGGTGCGCCGCGAAGTGCGCGCGCTGCATCGCGAGCTCGGGCTCACCGTGCTCCAGGTGACGCACGATTTCACCGAGGCGGGGCTGCTCGGCGACGTCGCCATCCTGCTGGACGGCGGCCGCGTGCTCCAGTGGGGGCCGCCCGAGCATGTATTCCGCGAGCCGGCGTCGCCGTACATCGCGGAGTTCCTCGGCGCGGAGAACGTGTTCGCGGGGGAGGTGCGCGTGCTCGGCGATGTGGCTCCCGACTGGCTCGCCGGCGAGCCTGCGGTGCTCGCGCGCGGACATCACGCCATTGAGTTTCGCACGAGCGGCCTCACATTCTACACCGTGGGCGACGCGCACGCCGGCGCGGGCTACGCGGTGATCCGCTCGGAGGCAGTGGCCCTCTCGGCGACCGCGGGCACGTCGTCCGCGCGCAATCAGTTCGAAGGGACGATCACCGAGCTCGCGGCGCTCGGCGCGCTGACACGGGCGGTGGTGGACATCCGCGGCACACCGCTCGTCGCGGCGCTCACGACCCGATCGGCGCAGGAGCTCGAGCTCAAGGAGGGGCGACGCGTATGGGCTTCCTTCAAGGCGATGGCGGTGCATCTCTGCTGAGGCAGGTCCGCGCGGCGGTGCTGGCGCTGGGCAGCGCCGCGATCGGCGCCGGCGCGCTCGGCGCGCAGATCCCGATCGGTACCTTCGGTCCCGGCGGCGACCGGGAACCCCCGCCGACGGCGTCGGGGATCTCGAATGGCGGGCTGTACTACGAGATCTCGGGGCGCGGACAGGACTGGGTGGTGCTCATCCACGGGTTTGGCGTGGACGAGCGCATGTGGAAGGCGCAGATGCCGGCGCTGAACGCGAACTTCCACGTGCTGCGTTACGATCTGCCGAGTCACGGGCGATCCCCGGCGCCGGCGGCGCCGCGCCAGGGGTGGCAGGACCTGGCGCAGCTGCTCGACCAGCTGAACATCCCGAGGGCCAACATCGTGGGCCTCTCGGCGGGCTCGGTGGTGGCGGTGGACTTCGCGGTGGTCTCGCCCGAGCGGGTGGAGCGACTGGTGCTCGCGTCGCCGAACATCGACGGCTACAAGCCGAAGGAGAACATGATGGAGTGGTTCGCGCCGATCGTCGCTCAGGCGCGCGCGGGCCACGCCGACAGCGCGGCGGCGCTCTTCGCGGCGTCGAAGCTCCTGAAGCTGTACGGCGACACCGCCGCCCAGCCGCGGCTCACCGCGCTCGTGATGGCGAACGCATCGGTGTGGCGCGACACGCTGCGCCCGCGCACGCCTCCGCTCACGCCGCCGGCGCTCGCGCAGCTGGGCGTGATCCACGCGCCGGTGCTGGTGATCGTGGGGGCGCACGACGGCGCCGACACGCGCGCGATCGCCGACACGATCGTGAAGAGCGTGAAACGCGGGAAGGAGCTGGTGTTCCCGAACGCTGGCCACGTGGTGAACTTTGACCAGCCGTCGAAGTTCGACAGCGCGGTGGTGGCGTTCCTGACCGTGAATGGGATGCCGTAGCGTGACGTTCGTGAAGAGCGAGAGCCGATGATCTCGGCACGGGCGGTGGCCGGGTTCCTCGTGCTCGGCGGCGCGTTGGTGTCGCCGGGTGTCGCGCAGGATGAATATCACGAAGACTGGGAAGGGGTGTTCACCGCGCGCGTGAACGGCAAGGCAGCGATGGCCGACACGATCCGTGTGTCCAAAGAGGAGATGAGCTGGATCCGCTATCGCGCCGCACAGGGAACGGAGTGTGCGGCGAATTTCAGCGGCTTGATACGGGAAGCGGAGATTGATTCCGGCACCGTCTCGTGGCGGTGCACAAGCTCCTCTCCAGTGAATACCTGGGTGGAATTCGACCCCGATTCGGATGTGTGGTTCATGCGCGCCGGCGGCCGGGCGGCGAGCCCGCCCACGATGTTCAGGCGTGTGGGTGAGCGATGGAAGTACGTGGACCGGGGGCCGCGTGCCGTGCAACCGCCCGCGGCGGTCGGCGATAGCGTCGTGCGCGACATCCGCGCTCTCTATGGACGGGTGAATGTCTTCCCTTGCGTCAACCGGTCGCGGGAGGCCCCGCTGCCCCGGAATTTCGTGGTGTGCGCCCAAGGAGATACGGTGGGACGGATCTCGGTTCGCTATCGGTTCGAATACACTGGTATCGCCATAGAATTCACGTACGACGCGAAGGGCGCGATACGCTTTGTGTACGAGATGCACTGGCGGGCGCGACGCGATAGCGGTTCGGACTCCACGCACTGGCGCAAGTACTTCGCGGATGGTCGCCTCATCCGCGAACTGATCTCGGAGGGCTCGGGGAAGGCATCGCCTTGGGATGCCAGCGTGTCCGCCTGGGCCCGCGATGAATCGGAGACGCTCGCGGTTGCGGCCGCCTGCCTTGCACTCGCGAAAGTGCCGGCTGGCGGAGCCGGCAACGACTTCCTCGTTACCGATACCTGCACCAGGCAGTAGTGGGCGGCGCCGATCGGCGACCGCGATCTAGAGCCGGTCGAGCCCCTCGCGGCCGAGCACCGGCGTCCAGGGCAGGATCTCGTACTGGGCGAGGCCGGCCTTGATGTACGGATCGCCATCGCGGATCGCATCGAGCGCCGCCGTGGCGCCGGCGTCGGGCAACCGCAGCAGCAGCGCGCCGCCGGTGCGCGGATCGAAGGTACCGGAGGCGAGCAGGAGGCCGCGCGCCTTGATCTCCCTCAAGTACGCGCGGTGCGCCTCCACGGCGGGCTCGATCTCGGCGAAGGCGCGCCGGTAGCGGATGATCGCGATCGCGTACACCGCGGGCTACTTCCCCGGCTCGGCGAGCGCTTCGGCGAGCGCGCCCCAGGCGAGCATGGCGCACTTGAGCCGCACCGGCAGGCGTGACACCCCGGCGAGCGCGCGGAGATCGCCGAGCGCGGCGTCGCGGGCGGCCGCGTCATCGCCGTGGATCATCTCGACGAAGCGCCGCGCGACGCGCTCCACCTCGGCGCGCGATCTGCCCTTGAGCAGCTGCGTCATCATCGAGGCCGACGCCTGAGAGATCGCGCAGCCTTGGCCGGTGAACATCACGTCGTGCACCGTGTCGCCCTCGAAGGCGATCTGCAGGGTGATCTCGTCGCCGCAGAGCGGGTTCTTCTTCGCCACCGAGACGTCCGGCTCCGCGAGCGCGCCGCGATTCCGCGGGCGACGGTAGTGGTCCAGGAGCACTTCCTGGTAGAGCGCGCTGAGGGCGTCGTCAGACGGCGGCATGACCGAACAAGTGGAGCGCGGCGCGCAATCCCGTGACGAGGGCTTCGACGTCGCGTTCGTCGTTGTACGCCGAGAATGATGCACGCGCCGTGGCGCCGACGCCAAGCCGGCGCATTAGCGGCTGCGCGCAATGGTGGCCGGCGCGGATGCAAATGCCGCGCGCGTCGAGGATCGAGGCGAGATCGTGCGGGTGCACGTCGCCCAGCGTGAAGCTCACCACCGCTCCCCGCTCGACACCGTGGGGCGGGCCGAAGATGGTCGCGCCGTCCAGCTCCCCGATGCGCTCAAGGGCCAGCGCCGCGAGCGCGCTCCCGTGCGCGCACATGGCGTCCATGCCGAGCGCGTCGAGATAGTCGGCGGCGGCGGCGAGCCCCACGGCGCCCTCCACGTTCGGCGTGCCCGCCTCGAACTTGTGCGGCAACACGTTCCACGTACTGCGGTCATCGTGCACGAACTCGATCATGTCGCCGCCGGTCTGCCAGGGGGGCATCGCCTCCAAGAGCGCGCGGCGTCCGACGAGCACGCCGACGCCCATCGGTCCGAACATCTTGTGCCCGCCCAGGGCGTAGAAATCCGCACCGAGGGCATCGATGCCGAGCGCGCGGTGCGGCGCGGCCTGTGCGCCGTCGCAGACGGTGATCGCGTCCGGCGCGGCCGCGCGCACCATCGCCGCGATCTCCCGCACCGGGTTCACCGCGCCGAGCACATTCGAGATGTGATTGAAGGCGACGACCTTCGTACGCGGGCCCAGCAGCGCGCGGAGCGCCGCCAGATCGACCGTACCACCTTCCGCGATGGGCGCGATGATGAACTCGGCGCCGCGCTCGCGCGCCAGCTGCTGCCAGGGGACGAAGTTCCCGTGATGCTCGGCGGCGGTGACGATGATCGCATCCCCGGGGCCGATGTTGGCGCGTCCCCAGGAGGCGGCTACGAGATTGAGCGACTCGGTGCAGCTGCGCGTGAAGAGCAGGGTCTCCGGATCCGCGACGCCGAAGAAACGCGCCAGCCGCTCGCGCGCCTCACGGTAGCGCGCGGTGGCGCGCACCGAGAGGGCGTATGCGCCGCGATGCGGATTGGCGTAGTCGTGGGCGTAGAAGGCGGTGATCGCGTCGAGCACGGCACGGGGCTTCTGCGCCGTGGCCGCCGAATCGAGATACACGAGCGTCGGCTCGGCAGCGAGCAGCGGGAAATCGGCGCGCGGTGCGAGCGCGCTCATGGCTTGGGGCCCCGCACGCAGATCATGCCGTCCCGCAACGTCACGTCGTACACCGCGATCGGCTCGTCGGCCGGCGGGTGGAGGGGCGCGCCGGAGCGGAGGTCGTACTGGGCGCCGTGCCAGGCGCACTCGAGGCGCCCGTTCGGGAGGAGCGTGCCGTCGGCGAGCGGGAATCCCTGGTGCGCGCACTGTCCGGCCACGGCGTGGATCTCCCCGTTGTCGTTCACGAGGCAAACGGGCTCACCGCGTGCCGTCGTGACTCCGAGGAGTGTTCCGGCCGGCACGTCATCGGCGCGGGCGAGCGCCTCGTAGCCGTCGGTCACACGCCGGTCCCGGCGAAGCGCGCGAGCGAGAGGGCTTCGAGCGACTCGCGCACCGGCGCGAGCTCGATCGTCTCGAGCACGTCGGCGGCGAAGGCGTAGGTGAGCAGCCGGCGCGCGAGCTCCACGCCGATGCCGCGGCTCTGGAGGTAGAAGAGCGCCGCCTGGTCCAGCCGGCCGACCGTCGCGCCGTGCGTGCACTTCACGTCGTCGGCGAAGATCTCGAGCTGCGGCTTCGTGTCCACGCGCGCGTGCTCGGAGAGAAGTAGATTCGCGTTCGTCTGCTTGCCATCGGTCTTCTGCGCCTCCGGGCGCACGAACACCTTGCCGTTGAACACGCCGTGCGACGCGTCGTCGAGGATCCCCTTGTACAGCTCGCGGCTGAAACAGTTGGGCTGCGCGTGCACGATGCTCGTCTGGTGGTCCACGTGCTGCTCGCCATCCACCATGTACAGGCCGTTGAGCGTCGCGCCGCAGCCGGCGCCATCGAGCAGGGTGTAGATGTTGGTGCGCGACAGCGCGGCGCCGCTCGCGAAGGAGAAGCTCTGGAGGTGGCTGTCCCGCCCCTGCGCCGCCTCGAGGGTGTGCACGTGGAAGGCGCGCACGCTCTCGCGCTGCACCTTTACGTGGCGCAGCGTGGCGCCGTCCGCGAGGTGCGCTTCGGTGACCCCGTTGGTGAGATAGCGCGCGGCGCCGAGCCCGATGTAGCTCTCGACCACGGAGGCGGAGGCGCCGCGGTCGACGACGATCAAGTTGCGCAGATGCACGACGCCGTCGGCCGCCGCGTCATCGGCCACGAACACCAAGTGCACCGGCGACGCGGGCGACATGCCGGCGGCGACGTGCACCAGCGCGCCGTCGTGCAGGAAGGCGGTGTTGAGCGCGGTGAAGGAGCGATCGTCGTACGACGCGATGCGCGTGAGGTGCTTCTCGAGGAGCTCCGGCGTCTCGCGCCACGCGCGGGAGAGCTCCAGCACGCGGAGCCCGGCGTCGGCGCGCGAGAGATCGGAGAGCCGGCTCTGGTAGCGCCCATTCACGAAAACGAGGGTCGGCCAGGTCGCGTCGAAGCGATAGGGCGCGAGCACCGCGGCGCTCACCCGCGAGCCGTCGGCGGCGCCGTGCAGCGGCTTGAAGGGTGCGTCGGCGATCGGCGCGGCACTCGTGAAGTGCCAATCTTCGTCCTTCGGCGTCGGGAAGCCGAGCGTCTCGAAGCGCGCGATCGCGGCCCGGCGCACGTCGCGCAGCCACGCCGGCGCCGTGCCGCCGCCATTCGCCGCGAAGGCGGCGAACTGCTCCAGATAGCGCGACGTCGCGGTCACGCCGTCGCGCCCGCTGCCGCCGGCGCCTCGAGCCAGTCGTAGCCCTTCGCCTCCAGCTCGAGGGCGAGCTCCTTCCCCCCCGACCGCACGATCCGTCCCGCCGAGAGCACGTGCACGAAGTCGGGGATGATGTGGTTGAGCAGCCGCTGGTAGTGCGTGACCACGATCGTCGCGTTGTCGGGGCGGCGCAGCGTGGTCACGCCGTGCGCGACGATCCGGAGCGCATCGATGTCGAGCCCGGAGTCGGTCTCGTCGAGGATCGCCAGCCGCGGCTCGAGCACCGCCATCTGAAGGATCTCGTTCCGCTTCTTCTCGCCGCCGGAGAAGCCCGCGTTCACCGAGCGCTGGAGCATTTCGGGATCCATGCCGAGCATCGGGAGCTTCCCTTCCATGTGATCGAGGAACTCCATGGGATCGAGCTCCGGCTCGCCACGCGCCTTCCGGATCTCGTTGTACGCCGCGCGCAGGAAGTAGGCGTTCGAAACCCCCGGGATCTCCACCGGGTACTGGAACGCCATGAAGAGGCCCGCCTGCGCGCGCGCCTCGGGCGCCATGGCGAGCAGATCCATTCCCTGGTACGTGACCGAACCGCCAGTCACGGTGTACGCGGGGTGGCCGGCGAGCACCTGCGCGAGCGTGCTCTTTCCCGAGCCGTTGGGGCCCATGATGGCGTGCACTTCACCCGCCTTCACGGAGAGCGTGATGCCGCGGAGGATCTCGCGGTCACCCGCGGAGGCGGAAAGGTCTTTGATATCGAGCAAGGTCAGAACCCCTGAAGAATTGAAGATTGGCTATCGAAGATCCGGGAATCGGGAATCGGGAATCGGTGGAGGCATGACAACTTTGGTGTGCAGGTTCACCAAAGTTGTTCTTCCATGTACGATTCCCGATTCCCGATTCCCGGATCTCACCCTACACTGCCTTCGAGCGTGATCCCCAGCAACTGCTGGGCCTCGAGCGCGAACTCCATCGGCAGCTCCTTGAACACTTCGCGGCAGAATCCCGCGACGATCATCGACACCGCCTGCTCCGCGCTCAGGCCGCGCTGCTTCAGGTAGAAGATCTGGTCCTCCCCGATCTTCGACGTGCTCGCCTCGTGCTCCACCGTCGACGTGTCGTTCTGCACCTCGATGTACGGGAAGGTGTTCGCGCCGCACCGGTTCCCGATCAGCATCGAGTCGCACTGCGTGTAGTTCCGCGCGCGCGCCGCCTTCGGCATCACCTTCACGCGTCCGCGATAGCTGTTGTTCCCCTGGCCGGCCGAGATCCCCTTGGAGACGATCGTGCTCTTCGTGTCCTTCCCGATGTGGATCATCTTCGTGCCGGTGTCCGCCTGCTGGTGGTTGTTCACCACGGCCACCGAGTAGAACTCGCCCACCGAGCGGTCGCCCTGCAGGATCACGCTCGGATACTTCCACGTGATCGCCGAGCCCGTCTCCACCTGCGTCCACGAGATCTTCGCATCGGTGGCGGCCTTCCCGCGCTTGGTCACGAAATTGAAGATCCCCCCCTTCCCCTCGGCGTCGCCGGCGAACCAGTTCTGCACGGTGGAGTACTTGATCGTCGCACGATCGAGCGCCACGAGCTCCACCACCGCGGCGTGGAGCTGGTTCGTGTCGCGCTTGGGCGCGGTGCATCCCTCGAGGTAGCTCACCGTCGCGCCTTCGTCGGCCACGATGAGCGTGCGCTCGAACTGCCCGGTGTTCTCGGCGTTGATCCGGAAGTACGTGGACAATTCCATGGGGCAGCGCACACCCTTCGGCACATAGCAGAAGGAACCGTCGCTGAACACGGCGGAATTGAGCGCCGCGAAGAAGTTGTCGCTCAGCGGCACCACGCTCCCCAGGTACTTCTGCACGAGCTCCGGATGCTCGCGCACGGCCTCGGAGAAGGAGCAGAAGACGATCCCGTGCTTGGCGAGCTCTTCCTTGTAGCTCGTGCCCACGGACACGGAATCGAAGACGGCATCCACCGCGACGCCGGCGAGCATCTTCTGCTCGTTGAGCGAGATGCCGAGCTTCTTGTACGTCTCGAGGAGCTTCGGGTCCACCTCGTCGAGGCTGCCGAGCGGCTTCTGCGTCTTGGGCGCCGAGTAATAGATCGCGTTCTGGTAGTCGATCGGCGCGTAGCGCACGTTCGACCAGTGCGGCTCCTTCATCGTGAGCCAGCGGCGGAACGCCTTCAGCCGCCACTCGAGCAACCACTCCGGCTCCCCCTTCTTGGCCGAGATGACGCGGACCGTCTCCTCAGTGAGGCCGCGCGGGATCGCGTCGGCTTCGATGTCGGTGACGAAGCCGTACTGGTATTGGCGGTTGACGAGGGTCTCGATCTGACTGCTCATGCGCGCTCCGGAAT
>JAYUMO010000018.1:0-2369 GCA_043762555.1 Gemmatimonadaceae bacterium
CGGATTCATCGTGAGCATAGCGGCGGTCGCTGTGTCGATCGGCGTGCTCAATGGCTGGACGCTGATGGTGGGCCGCATCCCGTACAGCGCGGCGCAGGATGGGATCTTCTTCCGCCAGCTCGGGAGGCTCCACCCGCGCTATGGCACGCCGCACGTCTCGCTCCTCGCGGGGACGATCATCGCGAGCGCGCTCCTCGGGCTCTATTTCGTGAAGTCGCTGGCCTCCTCGTTCGAGTTCCTGGTGCTGCTGGCCAATCTCGGCACGCTCTTTCCCTATCTGTACAACGCCGCGGCCGCCTTGCTGCTCGCGCGCCGCGATCCGGACGCCTGGCCGGCCGCCGCGCGTCGGCGCATGCAGCTCATGGCCGTCGCCTGCTTCGCCTTCCTCGTCTGGACGACGTACGGCGTCGGGCAGGAGGTCGTGTTTTGGGGCTTCCTGGTGCTCACCGCGGGCGTCCCTCTCTACATCTGGTTCAAGACCACGCGCGCCCGCGCCTGAGAACATCTGGAGTGTTGCCACGGGCACCAGCTAGTCGTAGGAACTGAAGGAGGATACGCCCGTGCCCAGCAAAGCTCTTCTGTTCACCAGTATTCTGGCCGTCGTCGCCGTGGCGTGCGCGATCTTCATCGCGTGGCGCCTGCGTCGCATTGCGGCCCAACGCGCCGAAGCGGAACAGCGCGCCGTGGGCGCCTTCGAGGAGATGAACCGGCTCACGAAGCAGCTGCGCGACCGCGGCCGGAATACCCCGGTCGATCCGTCGCTGGCGCCCGGCAAGCGGCTGCAGGCGATGTACCCGGGCCCGAAGCGCAGCGGCGACGGCACGCCGCCGCAGTGATCGCGCCGCGGCGCGCCCCGGACGGGCGCAGCGCCGCTTAGATTCCGGCCATGCCCCTCTTTCCCCGCCACACGGTGCGGCTTACCGCGGAGGATTCCCTTCCGCGGCGCTTCGCGCATTCGCTCGCCGGGACGGCGATCATCACGGGCGTCCTGGTCCAGCTCTTCCATGGGGTGATCGTCCGGCTCGGCGCCGCGCAGTCGAACCCGCTGTTCGTGTTCGGGATCCTGGGACAGCTCGCGATCCTGCTCGGATTTGCGACGCTGCATCTCGGCAGCCACCCCGTGCACCAGTGGCGGTGGCGGGCGCCGCTCTTCGCGTTCATCGAGAGCCTGGCCGCGATGGTCATGACCGGCGTGCTCATCGCGCTCCACTCCGAGATCGTGGGCGCGCAGGCGGCGGAGCTGTCCGACTGGCTGACGCTCGCGCAGAACCTCTTCTTCTGGCACATGCTCACGATCCTGCTCTTCGCGCTCGTGCTCGGCATGACGGTGCAGTGGGTACGTTTCGCGATGCTCCGGCGCGAGCACCGGGACTCCACGGCGATGAAGATCCACGCCGATCATCTGAAGCACGAGCACGATCTCTCCTGACCCCGGCTCCGATGGCACCCAAGGACAAGCACTTGATCGTCGTCGGCGACCGCGTGCTCATCGCGGTCGAAGCGGGCGAGGAGCGGAGTAAGGTCGGGCTGTATCTGCCGCCCACGGCGGTGGACAATCAGGCGGTGCAGGGCGGGCGGATCATCGCCACCGGGCCGGGACTCCCGATGCCGGACCCCGGCGAGACCAGTGACGAGCCGTGGCGCACCGCCGCGCGCGAGACGCGCTTCGTGCCGATGCAGGCGCGCGTGGGCGACTACGCGCTCTTCTTCCGCCGCGCCGCGGTAGAGATCTCATTCGAGAACGAGCGGTACCTTGTGGTCCCCCAGACCGCGATCCTCGCCTTGGTGCGCGGCACCCCGCCCGCGGAGCGCTGAACATGCCCTACGACGAACGGTTCGTGGCGCCGATGCGCGCCGAGCTCACGCGACTGGGCATCCGCGAGCTGCGGACCCCCGATGAAGTGGACGGCGCGCTCCGCGCGGCGAAGGGAACGACCCTGGTGGTCGTGAACTCGATCTGCGGCTGCGCGGCGCGCAACGCCCGGCCCGCGGTGGCGCTCGCGCTCGCGCAGGCGAAGCGGCCGGCGGAGCTCACCACAGTGTTCGCGGGACAGGACCTGGACGCCACCGCGCGCGCGCGGAGCTACTTCACGGGCTACGCGCCCAGCTCACCGCAGATCGCACTCCTCAAGGACGGGAAGGTGGCGTTCATGCTGGAGAGGCATCAGATCGAGGGCAGAGACGCGGGGGCGATCGCCCAGGACCTTACGGCGGCGTTTGAGGCGCATTGCTGAACGGCGGGTCTCGGCACTCGGCACTCGGCACTCGGCACTCGGCACTCGGCACTCGGCACTCGGCACTCGGCAGATCAACAGCTATTGCGACACGCGGACCCAGCGGTAGACCTCGCGGAGCGAGGGGCGCTTGCC
>JAYUMO010000019.1:0-2545 GCA_043762555.1 Gemmatimonadaceae bacterium
CGGCGTGCCGCCGCGATCATCCGCGAGCGGAAGTTCGATCTGGCCGCGGTGATGGCGCTGGAGGTCGGCAAGAACCGGCTGGAGTCGATGGGCGACACCGAGGAATCCGCGGATCTCATCGACTACTACTGCCGGCAGATGGAGGACGCCGCCGGCTTCCGTCGCACGATGGCGCCGATGACGCCGATCGAGCAGAACACCGACGTGCTGCGCCCCTACGGCGTGTTCGCGTGCATCGCGCCCTTCAATTTCCCGCTCGCGCTCTCGGCCGGCATGTCGAGCGGCGCGCTCGTGGCCGGGAACGCCGTCGTCTACAAGCCGGCGGAGGACACGCCCTGGACCGGGCTCAAGCTCTACGAGGCGTATCGTGACGCCGGCGTCCCCGCGGCGGTATTCAATCTCGTGTGCGGTCGCGGCTCGATCATGGGCGACGCGCTCTGGCGGCATCCGGGGGTGGACGGCGTCGTCTTCACCGGATCGAAGCCGGTGGGAATGCGCATCTATCATGAGTTCAGCGCGCAGTACCCGAAGCCGTGCCTGCTCGAGATGGGCGGCAAGAACGCGACGCTCGTCATGGCGAGCGCCGACCTCGACGCCGCGGCCGAGGGGGTGATGCGCTCGGCGTTCGGCCTGCAGAACCAGAAGTGCAGCGCCACGTCGCGCGTGTACGTGCACGAGAGCGTGAGTCGCCGGTTCCTCGAGCTCCTGCTCGCGAAGACGGCCGCCATCGTCATCGGCGATCCGTCGGAGCGCGACGTGTATCTGGGCCCCGTGATCAACGCGAAGAGCGTGGAGCGCTACGAGCGCGCGGCGGCGCAGGCGCGCACAGAGGGCACGGTGCACTGCGGCGGCCGTCGCCTCACCGACGGTGCGCTCGCGCGCGGATTCTACGTGGCGCCCACCGTGGCGACGCTGCCGCTCGAGAGCTCGCTGTTCCGCGAGGAGCTGTTCGTCCCCTTCCTCGCCGTCGCGCCGGTACCATCCTTCGACGCGGCGATCGCGGAGACCAATAAGGCGGAGTTCGGCCTCACCGCCGGCATCTTCTCCACTGACACCGTCGAGGTGGAGCGCTTCTTCGACGAGGTGGAGGCCGGCGTCTGCTACGCGAACAAGCGCAGCGGTGCGACCACCGGCGCGTGGCCGGGCGCGCAGGCGTTCTGCGGCTGGAAGGGGAGTGGCAGTACGGGGAAGGGCGGGTGCGGGCCGTATTACGTGTCGCAATTCATGCGGGAGCAATCGAGGACGGTGGTGGGGGGCTGAACTGCCGGTCTCGGCCTCGGCCTCGGCCTCGGCAGGAGCTAGGATGTAGGGGCCGAGCGCCGAGTGCCGAGTGCCGAGACCCGCTCCTGCTCCAACAGGCGCTCCTTGCGCTCGATGCCCCACCGGTAGCCGCCAAGCCCACCGTCCTCGCGAATGACGCGATGACAGGGAATGACCAGCGACGCCGGGTTCGTCGCGCACGCGCGCGCGACGGCGCGCACGGCGCGCGGCTTCCCGATCGCGCGCGCGATCGCGCTGTACGTGCGCGTGCTGCCATAGGGGATCGCCTGCAGCGCCTGCCACACGCGCCGCTGGAAGGCGGTGGCGCGCACGTCGAGCGGGAGGTCGAGATGCGGCTCCTCGCCGCGCAGGTGCCTGAGGATGACGTCCACCCACGGCGACAGCGCCCGGTCATCGCGCGTGCGCTCGGCGCGCGGGAATTCCGACGCCAGCGCCTCTTCCAGCGCGCTGTCCGTCATGCCGAGGCTCACCATGCAGATCCCGCGCGCGGTGGCGGCCACGAGCAAACGGCCCAGCGGCGACGCGACCACCGCGTACGCCACCTTCATCCCCGGCGCGCCGCGCTGGTACGCACCGGGCGTCATGCCGAGCTGCTGCGGCGCGCGCTCGTAGAGCCGGCTCGTGGAGCTGAGCCCGGCGTCGAACATCGCGCGCGTGATCCCGTCGCCGCCACGCAGCTTCGAGCGCAGCGCGCGCATGCGGCAGGCTTCCGCGTATTGGCGCGGCGTGATCCCGGTGACGCGCTTGAACGCGCGCTGCAACCGGTGCGGCGGCAGTCCCGCCCGCGCGGCGAGCTGCGCGAGATCGGCCGGCGAGTCGGGATCGCGCTCCATCTCGCGGCAGATCCGCTCCACCGTCTCGAGCTCGTTCGGCGCCCCATCGCTCGGCCGGCAGCGACGGCACGCGCGATAGCCCGCGGCTTCCGCGGCGTCGGGGCGCGGGAAGAAGACGACGTTCTCCCGCCGCGGCCGGCGCGAGGGGCACGATGGCCGACAGTAGATGTGCGTGGAGCGCACCGCGTACACGAACGCGCCGTCGGCGGCGGCATCGTGCGCGAGTACGGCGGTCCAACGCGGGTCGGCGTCCACAGCGGTCGGCATGGCGGGGGGATAGATCGCGAGTACGGTCGATGACATGGTGGCCTCCTGGTGAGCCCCAGTCTAGGGGAGGCCAGACGCGCAATCTATCCGATTCCGGACGCAAACTGGCGCCCCGCGCGGCGAAGCGCTAACTACCAAGGGCACCCCGAAGATCGTTCACCACC
>JAYUMO010000020.1:0-2510 GCA_043762555.1 Gemmatimonadaceae bacterium
GTCTCGTCGCCGGCCACGCTCCAGCGCAGGATGAAATCGCGATTGGGAATGGAGTCGCCGGCCGCGAGCTGAATGACGCGCTTGGCGTCACCGGGGCGCACGATCTCCACGTGATGGGCGGGGACGTCGAGCTTGGTCACCGGCAGGCCGGCGTCGAGCGTGACCGTCAGCCCGATGTCGTGGCCGCTGCGCTGCGCCGGCTTGAGCACCGGCGGGTTGATCCGGCTGCCGTCGGGCACGATGTCGGTGTTGCGCGACCAATCGCGGCCGTCCGGGTTCGACGGCGTGATGCCGGTACCCGCGAGATGAGCGTTCCCGGTGGCGCCGCCCGGGTTGTAGCGCGGCCCGACGACCATCGGGAACACGTACACGTACTCGCCGTGCTCGTACGCGAGCCGCTCGAAGTACGTGATCGTGATGTCCACGTGCCCGCCCGGCTCGATGTTGGCCACGCTCTGCGTGAAGATGTTGGGGCGCTCCTGCGTGAGCAGGCTCGCCGTTTGGCCGCGCGCGCGCGCCTCGCGATAGATGCGCTCCGCTTCGGCGCGGGGGCGCACGATGCCGATGATCTTCCGCCCGCCCACCTCCATCATGAAATCGTTCACCGCCGCGAGCGACGGGAGGGGGAAGACGTACACCGCTTCGATCGCCTCCTTGAACGGATTCGTGTATTGCTGGGTGACCACGGTGCGCGCGAGGTAGCCGGAGATCTCGGCGTCCACCTGCGTGTGCTGGAGCGGGAATTCGCCGGCGATCTCGCCGTCGGGACGGCGCGCGCGGAGCGTGCCCTGGGTCACAGGGGGAAGGGAGGCCTCGGTGCGGATCGCAGACCGGGAGTCACCATCCACAGACTTCGCGCCCCGCACTTTCACCTCTTTCTTGTCGGCCCGCGAGAGCACGATGAGCTCATCGGCATCGGCGACCTCAGCGTCGATCGAGGTGGAGTATCCCATCGTCGACGGTGCGCGCCCGGCGAGCGCATTCACCACGTTCGGGGCCGCGGCGCCGTCGATCGACCTCGCCGCCACCTCACCCAGCTTCTCGCGGGTCCGCACGCCGCCCTGTCCGGACACCACCACCTGCCCGAGGCGGACCGGATTCGCCTTGAGGGTGAAGTTCTCCGTCCGCTGCTCGCGGGGCTTCAAGAGGAGCCGCCGGCTCTGCGGGAAGAACCCGATGAGCTTGACGCTGAGCGTCATCGAATCGCCCTTGATGCGCGCTCCGGGGACCACGAAGCGGTAGCGGCCGGAGTCGTTGCTGACCGTGCCGATATTCATCGCCTCAAGGAAGACCTGAGCCCCGGGCACCGACATGCCGATCTCGGAGCGTACGAAGCCGGTGATGGTGGCCTCCGTGGCATCCGCGGCCGGCCGGGTGGACACCGCCACCGCGTTCGGCGCCGGGAGCGTCAGGAGCGCGATGACGGGAATGAGTGCGAGAGTGAGCAGGCGCCGCATGACGACCTCCACGTTCGAGCCAGGTATCCAGTTCGCGGCCGCCCTGTGCGCACCGCGATGACCAGGGGACGCCGGCCGACCGCCCGCTTGCACACTCCGCTTGGCGCGCCATACCTTGCGTTACCGTGAGCGAGCTCGTGTTCCATCCTGTGCGCGACGCCTTCCGGGCGATCGCGGCGGCCGTCGTCCCCGAAGCCGCCCGGATGGACAGCGCGGCCTGGGCGGATGTCGAGGGGTTGATCGAAGACGCTCTGGCCACACGCCCCGCCCTGGTCCGCGGTCAGTTGCGCCTGCTGGTGCGCGTGATCGACGTCCTCCCGATGCTGCGCTACGGCCGCCGATTCACGGCGTTGGACGCGGAGCGTCGCACGCGCGTGCTCGAGTGGGTGCAGAACGCGCCGCTGCGGCTCCTGCGCCGCGGCCTCTGGGGACTGCGCACACTCATTATGCTCGGCTACTACGCGCGCCCCGCCGCGGCGGTGGAGATCGGCTATCGCGCGCATCCCAACGGCTGGGAAGCGCGGGTATGACCAATCGCGAGTACGACATCGTCATCATCGGTTCCGGCGCCGGCGGCGGCACCGTCGCGGCGGAGCTGAGCCAGATGACGAAGGGCGGCATCCGCGTGCTGCTGCTCGAGCAGGGACCGCGTGTGTCGCCCGAGGAGATGACGGGCCGCGAGGTGGAGATGGCGAGAGCGCTCTACGCCGACGACGGCGCGTTCCTCACCTCCAAGGGCACGGTGTCACTCGCCTTCGCGCGCGCGTACGGGGGGAGCACGCTCGTATACACGGGCACGTCGCTCGTCGCACCCGAGCGGGTGATCCGGTCGTGGGGGGTGTCCGGGCTCACGTCGGCCGACGTCGCGCGCCGCTCCGCCAAGTATCTCGTGCAGAACGAGGTCCACCTGCTGCCGCCGGAAGAGCTGAACGAGAACAACCGGCTGTTCGTGACCGGCTGCCGCAGCGCCGGCTTTCGCGCCGAGCAGTTCCCGGTGAACGTGCGCGGCTGCAAGGGCTCGAGTATGTGCAATCTTGGCTGTCCCAATGGCGC
>JAYUMO010000021.1:0-2345 GCA_043762555.1 Gemmatimonadaceae bacterium
TGCCGGTCTCCCGTTGAAGTTTCGCGCCGTAGCGCAAGCGCACCAATGAGCCGTCAGCGACCATGTCTTGCCCCGCGTATTCTGGCGCGTGGAAATAAGTTCCGCCGCCCAGTATCACAATCGCATCGGCATTCTGCCGTTTGATATCCAGAGCAGTGGTTCGTGCCTCCAGCAAGTGCAACGCACCCTCGGCGAAATAAGGCGTGGAAGCGATCCAGAGCAAAGCGAAGCCGGCGATCGCGAGCAGGTCGGGGATGTACACCTGCTGCACGAAGGTCTTCGCCCGCGTGATCATCCCCTGGATCTCGGCCAGCCGCACCGCGTTGATCGTGGCGTCGTTGTCGAGATTGATCGCCGACGCCATCCCGCCCACGAGGAAGTTCGGGTGCGGGTTCTTCCCGCCGAAGATCGTGTGCAAGCGGATGACGTCGCGCTGCCAGTCGAGCGCCTCGAGATAGTGCGCCACCGCCAGCAGATTCACCGCCGGCGGGAGCTTGTACGCCGGGTGGCCCCAGTAGCCGTTGGTGAAGATCCCGAGCTGGCCGCCGGACACGAAGGTCTTGAGCCGCTGCTGCGTCTCGGCGAAGTACGTCACGGAGTTGTTCGGCCAGGGCGAGATCTTCGCCGCGATCGCCGCCGTGTCCTTCGGGTCCGCACTCAGCGCGCTCACCACATCCACCCAGTCGAGCGCGTGCAGGTGATAGAAGTGGATCACGTGGTCCTGAATGAACTGCATCCCATGGACCATGTTGCGGATGATGTTCGCGTTCTGCGGGATCGTGATCCCGAGCGCGTCCTCCACCGCCCGGCAGCTCGCGACCGCGTGCACCACGGTGCATACGCCGCAGATGCGCTGGGTGAAGGCCCACGCGTCGCGCGGGTCGCGACCCTGCATCACGAGCTCGATGCCGCGGAACTGCGTGGAGCTCGCCCACGCGTTCGCGATCCTCCCGTTTTCGGCCTGCGCTTCGATGCGCAGATGCCCCTCGATGCGGGTGATCGGATCGACGACCACTCTGGTCTTAGCCATTGGTCTTCCCTCCCGTGCCCGGGACGCCCGGGGCGCCAGTGGCCGCCGCGTCGTGCCGCCGCGACTGGATCTGATGGATGCCCGTGGCCGCCGCGTGCGCCGCCACACCCGCCACCGCGCCCACCGCGAGCGCCGCGCCGAGCGTGTCCGCGAACTTCTCCACGCCCACGCCGTACACGTCGGGCAGGCGCGTGTAGAACGGCGACATCGTGTCCCAGAAGTTGCGCTCGGTGCAGCCGATGCACGGATGCCCCGCGCCGATCGGGAAATTCGTGTGCCCGTTCCACATGAAGATCGGACAGGGGGAGAAGGTGGCCGGCCCTTTGCAGCCCATGTGGTACAGGCACCAGCCCCGGCGCGCCGCGTCGTCGTCGAACGCTTGCACGAACTGGCCGGCGTCGTACTTCGCGCGACGTGGACACTGGTCGTGGATCCGCGAGCCGTACGCGAAGAGCGGGCGGCCGTCGCCGTCGAGATCCGGGAGCCGGCCGAAGGTGAGGAAGTGCACGATCGTCCCCGTCACCACGTCGGCGATCGGGGGACAGCCCGCGATGTTCACCACCGGCTTGTCCGTGATGATCGCGTCCACCCCCACCGCACCGGTGGGATTGGGCTTCGCCGCCTGCACGCTGCCGAAGTGCGCGCAGGCGCCGAGTGCGAGCACGGCGGCGGCGCCGGCGGCGGCCTCTTCGAGGATCGTCCGCGCGGTGCGTCCGCCGCTGGTCATGTAGATCCCGCCATCCTTGGTCGGGATGGAGCCCGTCACGATCAGGATGTACTTGCCGTAGTTCGCCTTCATCGACGCCTGCTTGGCCCGCTCCACCGCCTCGCCCGCCGCCGCCATCAGCGTGTGCTGGTAGTCGAGGGAGATCACCTCGAGCACCAGATCGCCGATCGTCGGCTCGGACGCGCGCAGTACGCTTTCCACGCACCCGGTGCACTCCTGGAGCTGCAGCCAAATCACGGTGGGACGTTTAGCTTTCTCCAGCGCCTCCACCACGCGTGGGGTGAGCGCGGTGCTGAGGCCGAGGATTGCCGTCATCTCCGCGCAGAATTCGAGGAAGTCGCGACGGCTGACCCCGCGCCGCTCCAGGTGCGACGCGAGTCCTTCGTCAGTCGTCCATGGAACCACTGGGAGTCGCATCGGTGCCCTCCGTGCAGGTGTGCGGCGAATACCGCCAACTTGGGGGGCGCCCGAGGTGGCAATAGAGGGAAACTGCTGAGGGCGGAGTGCGGTTTTTGCTGACGGCAAAATGACCGGTCGCAACGGTGCATTTCACCGCTTCAGTGGGGCGCGCGGCGCCCGACCGGGGCA
>JAYUMO010000022.1:0-4069 GCA_043762555.1 Gemmatimonadaceae bacterium
TCCCGCGCTTCGCCGAGGTGGCGGAACGCTGGGTGCGCGACGGGATCGCCGCCGCGCTCACACACTGATAGGGATCTCATGCTCCGGCTCGCGATCGTCGGCCTCCCGAACGTCGGCAAGTCCACGCTGTTCAACGCGCTCACCTCGGCCAAGGCCGACGCGGCGAACTATCCCTTCTGCACCGTGGAGCCGAACGTCGGCATCGTGGAGGTGCCGGACGAGCGTCTCGCGCGGCTCACAGCGGTCGTCCAGCCCAAGCGGACCGTGTCCGCGGCGGTCGAGTTCGTGGACATCGCCGGGCTGGTGACGGGCGCCTCCGCCGGCGAGGGGCTCGGGAACAAGTTCCTCGCGAACATCCGGGAGACCGACGCGATCGTGCACGTCGTCCGCTGCTTCGACGATCCCGACGTCACGCACGTGATGGGCGCCGTGGACCCGGTGCGTGACCGCGAGGTGATCGAGCTGGAGCTCGCGCTCGCCGATCTCGCGACGGTGGAGAAGCGGCTCGACCGCGTGCGGCGCGCCGCGAAATCGGGGGAGAAGGAGGCGGTGGCCGAGCTCCCGGCGGTGGAGGCGGCGAACGCCGCGCTCTCCGCGGGGCGCGGCTTGTGGGAGCTGAAGATGAGCGACGCGCAGCGCGCACTGCTGACGCCGCTGGCGCTCCTCACGGCCAAGCCCGTGCTCTATGCGGCGAACGTCACCGATCACGAGCTCACCGGCCACGAGGGGAAGTATCTCACCGCGCTCCGCGCCGCGGTGGCCAAGAGCGGCGAGCTCGCGCAGATCGTTCCCTTCTCGGCGAAGATCGAGGCCGAGCTGGCGGAGCTGCCGCCTGCGGACCGCGATGACTTCCTGCACTCGCTCGGGCTCACCTCGGCGGGGCTCGACCGGCTCATCCGCGCCGGCTACGAGCTGCTCGGGCTGCAGACCTATTTCACCGCCGGCGAGCCGGAAGTGCGCGCGTGGACCATCCACAAAGGAGACACGGCGCCGGTCGCCGCGGGGGTGATCCACACCGATTTCGAGCGCGGGTTCATTCGCGCGGAAACCGTGGCCTACGCGGACTTCATCGCGATGGGCGGCTGGAAGGGCGCGCGTGAAAAGGGGGCGGTGCGATCCGAGGGGAAGGATTACGTGGTGCAGGATGGCGACGTGCTGCTCTTCCGGTTCAACGTATAGCGCCCCATCCTCCCCGTCCTCCGCCGACTCGATTCACGCATGACGATCGCCCGGCTCGGACTGATCGACATCCGCGCGTACGATCAAGTGCTGGTGGACGTGCGGGCGAGCATGAAGTAGCCCGCCGCGGTTGCCGCGGGCGACGGCCCCGACTAGCTTACCGTATCACAACTTAACCCTCCTCCCGCCGCCTGATCGGCAGGGGGCGGCCACGACCACAGGGAGGATCAGGGAACGATGCCTCGCACCTACGAGGCGGTGTATATCTTCGACTCTACGCTCGCGGACACCGCCGTCACCGAAAAACTGACCCGCGTACACGGGCTCCTGAGCGTCGCCGGCGACATCGCCGTCACGCACTGGGGGCGCCGCCAGCTCGCCTACCCCATCGGGCGCCGCGAGAACGGCTACTACGTGATCGCGAAGTTCGACGCCGAGCCGGCGTCGCTGCCCGAGTACGAGCGCGCGCTCAAGCTGGATGAGGGCGTGGTGCGCTACCTCGTGACGCTGCACGAGCACGAAGTGGGCGCGCCCGTGCAGACCGAAGAAGAGCTCGCCGCCGCGCGCACCCGCGCCGGCGACGACGATGACGACGAGGAGTAGCCGATGCGACGCCCCCAGAAGACCTGCCCGTTCTGCGAGACGCGCGTGCGCTTCATCGATTACAAGGATGACCGCACACTCGGCCGCTTCCTCACCGACACCGGCAAGATCCTGCCGAGCCGGCTGAGCGGCTCCTGCGCCCGGCATCAGCGCCAGCTGTCTACGGCGATCAAGCGCGCGCGGTATCTGGCGCTGGTCCCGTACATCCGGGGCCACCAGGGCTGACGATGGCCGGCGTCGTCGCCGCGGCGCCTCGGGAAGCGGGGTGGGTGCGGGTCGTGCTCGCGACCCTGGCCTTCCTCCTCGTCGCGCGCGCGCCCGGCGCGCAGGCGGTGCTCCCGGTGGTGGACACGTTGCTGCTGCTCTTCCCCGCGCTGGCCGCCTGCTTCGTGGCCGGGTGGGTGGCGGGCGGTCCCGGCGGGCTCGCGTTCGCGTGGGTGCTCATGACGGCGGCGCTGCTCGCGCTGCCGGCCTCCTCAGGCGGCGCGTCGTCGCACGACGTTGCGCGCGCCTGGGGACTGCTCGTCGCGGGATCGTTCGGCGCGGTGTGCGTGGCCGGCGCACGGGGGCCCTTCCTCCGGCGCGCGCTCGCGGCGGCGGGATTCGCGATCGTCGGCGCGGGGCTCTTGGCCGGCTCGGCGGCGATCTCGCTGCCGGCGGTGGCGCGGCTCTTCGCCGCAGAGTTCGCGTCGCGGAACGCCGCCACAGCGGCGGCGTTCGCGCGCTGGCTCCCCGCCGTGGCCGCGCGCGTGCCGGCCGCCGGCGAGTGGGCGGCGGCGAGGTCGCTCGCGCTGGGCGAGGCATCCGCTGCCGTGGCGGCGCCGTTGGCGCCGGCGACGTTGGTGCTGGAATCGCTCGCGGCCTGCGCGCTGGCGTGGACGCTGTACCACCGGCTGAGCCGCACGCGGCTCGGCCCGCCGCTCGCGACGCTGCGCGCCTTCACCTTCGGCCACCAGGTGGTCTGGGCGCTCGTGGCCGGCGGTGTGTTGCTGGCAGTGCCGGCGCTCCGCGGCAGCAGCGCGGCGCTGCTCGGCGCCAATCTCGTGGTGCTCGTCGGCGCGCTCTTCGCGCTGCGCGGCGCCGGCGTCGCGGCGTGGTTCGTCCCGGTGCGGCGCACGGCGGCGCAGATCGCGGCCGCCGTGGCGGCGGTGGCGCTGGCGCCGGTCACCGTCCCGGCGGCGCTCGGGCTCGGCGTGGCGGACAATTGGCTCGACTGGCGCGGACTCGCGCGGGCGGCGACGCCCGGCGCGTCGGCCCCCTCAACCGACTAACACGGACCCTCAACCGTTCCACCGGAGCATTCCCATGGAAGTGATCCTGCGACAAAGCGTCGACTCGCTCGGACAACCGGGCGACATCGTGAAGGTGTCGGCCGGCTACGCGCGCAATTTCCTCCTCCCGCGGGGCTACGCGTACGAGGCGACGACGGGCAATCGCAAGCGCATCGCGCAGGAGCGCGCGCGCCTCGAAGTGGCGGAGTCCGCGCGCCGCGACGCCGCGCAGGCGCTCGCCGTCCGGCTGGAAGAGGTGTCGCTCACCTTCTCCGCGCGCGTGGGTGAGGAGGACAAGCTCTTCGGCTCCGTCACCGCGGCCGACATCGCGGCGCAGCTGCACGCGCAGGGATTCACCGAGGTGGAGAAGCGGCAGATCGATCTGCACGAGCCGATCAAAGCGCTCGGCGTGTTCAAGGTCCCGGTGCGGCTGCACGCCGACGTGAAGCCCGAGCTCCGGATCTGGGTGGTGAAGCAGTAGCCGCTCGCCGCCGCTCGGGCGGAACTTTTCTCGCGATCCGCGGTTCCACCGGATAGCCCCCTTGACCTCCGAAGACCGCATGGCGGTTGTTCAATCGAAGACGCTTCCATCGCTCAGCCTGGCACAACACGCCGCGGCCCGCTGTCTCGATCTCAAGGCGAAGGATGTCGTACTGCTCGACCTGCACGGCCTCTCGGATGCCACGGACTTCTTCTTGATCGCCAGCGGAACGTCGGATACGCACGTGCGCTCGATCGCCGGCCACGTGATGGATGAATTGCGGAAGGCCGGCGCGCGTCCGCATCACGTGGAGGGGCTCGCGCAGGGGCGGTGGGTGCTCGTCGATTACGTGGATGTCGTGCTGCACGTGTTCCACCCGGCGATGCGCCAGTTCTATCAACTCGAACGGCTCTGGGGCGACGCCGCGGGCGTCACCCTCGACGTTCAGGGAGCGGTGGTATGAGCGTGCGTGGCCTTCGATGGTTCGCCGCGGCGGCGGCGCTCCTCCTCGCGGCGGCGCCGCGCGCGGGAGCGC
>JAYUMO010000023.1:0-8116 GCA_043762555.1 Gemmatimonadaceae bacterium
CGACCGCTGGAGCGCCGGGCGGCTCGCGGCGTGGAGCGCGGCGCTCGCCGGGGCGAGCACCGCAGCGATCGCGTGGTGGGCGCGGTCGGGCGACGCGGCGATCGTGCTCCGGATGATCACCGGTGCCGCCCTCGCCGGCGTCTATCCTCCGGCGATGAAGCTCGTGGCCGGGTGGTGGCGGGCGCAGCGCGGACTGGCGATCGGCGTGCTCGTCGGCGCGCTCTCCCTCGGCTCCGCGGCGCCCCATCTGTTGCGCCTGCTCGTCCCGCCTGGCGCATGGCGGGCGTCGCTGCTCGTGGCCGCGCTGTCGGCGTTCGGCGCCGCGATCGTGTTCGGCGTCTCCGTTCGCGCCGGCCCCTACCAGGCGCGATCGTCGCCGCTCGACCGGCGAGCGCTCGCGGGCATCTTGCGCGAACGTAGTGTGATGCTCGCCACCGCGGGCTATCTCGGGCACATGTGGGAACTCTACGCAATGTGGAGCTGGGTGCTCGCCTTTTGGGTGGCGATCGCGCGCGCCCGCGACGCGGGCGCGCGCCTGCCGGCGTACATGGCGTTCGGCGCGCTCGCCGCGGGCGGTATCGGATGTGTGGTCGGCGGCTGGCTGGCGGACCGCGTGGGCCGCACCGCGCTCACCATCGGCGCGATGATGATGAGCGGCGCCTGCGCGCTCCTGATCGGGCCGGTGAGCCACGGGCCGATGGCGCTGCTCATCGCCGTCACGCTCCTCTGGGGTTTCAGTGTGGTCGCCGACTCCGCACAGTTCTCGGCGTGTGTGACCGAGCTGGTGCCCGCGGAGTATGCTGGTACCGCGCTGACGCTGCAGACCTCGCTGGGCTTCCTGCTCACGCTCGCGAGCATTCGTGCGGTGCCCCTGTGGGTCGCCCGCTGGGGATGGACGTATGCGTTCATGCCCCTTGCGATCGGGCCGATGCTCGGCAGCCTCGCCATGTGGCGCCTGAGGCGCAGACCGGAGGCGGTGCGGCTCGCGGCCGGGGCGCGATGACAGACGAGCGGCCGGCGCACGAGATGCGACCCGGTTCCCGATCGCGGGCCCCGCGTGACCTCCTGGCCCGCGCCGCGACGATCGCCGGGGTGATCGCACTGAACGCCGCGGTCACGCTCGGGCTCTTGTTCGTGGTCATCGCCGCCGGTGGCCACGAGGTGGCGCCGGCGCTCCGGGCGCTCTGGGAAGGCTCGTTCGGGAGCGCCTACGCGCTCAGCTCCGCGACATTCGTGCGGGCGGTACCGCTCATGCTCGCGGGGTTGGGCGTGACGCTCGCCTTCCGTGCCGGGGTCTGGAACATCGGCGCGGAGGGCCAACTGCTCGTCGGCGCCACCGCCGCCGCCGTCATCGCACTCGGAGCGCCGCGCGCCCTAGGTGTGATGACGCTCCCGGTAGCCCTCGCGGGAGGCGCCGCCGCCGGCGCCCTCTGGGCAGGGATCGCCGCGCTGCTACGTCAGCGATTCGGCGTGCTGGAGGTGATCAGCACCATCATGCTGAATTTCATCGCCGTGTATCTCGTCGGCTATCTCGTGCGCGGCCCGCTCCAGGAGTCATCGCACATCTATCCGCAATCGGCGGCGCTCGATCCCGTCGCGCGCCTGCCCCGCCTGCTTCCCGGCTCCCGATTGCACTGGGGATTGCTGATCGCGCTCGCGGCCGCGCCGGCGCTCTGGTGGGCGCTCTCCCGCACCGCCGCCGGATTCCGGGTGCGCGCGGTTGGCGAGAATCCCGACGCCGCGCGCATCGCCGGGGAGATCGACGTCGCGCGCACGCGCGCCGGCGCCTTCCTGCTGAGCGGAGCGTTCGCCGGACTCGCGGGAGCGATCGAGCTCACCGGGGTGACCTTCGCGCTCTACGAGAATCTGTCGCCCGGCTATGGATTCACGGCGATCGCCGTCGCGCTGCTCGCGCGGCTCGATCCGCGCGCCGTGGTGCTCACCGCCGCGCTCTTCGGAGGACTCGAGTCGGGCGCGCTGGCGATGCAACGGGAAGCCGGCATCCCGGCGGCGACGGTCTCGATCGTGGAGGGTGCGCTCATCTTGCTCGCGCTGGCCGGCTCATCGACCGAGATGCGCCGCCTGCGCGCGCTCTTCCGCCGCCGTGGCGCGGACGGCGACGCCGCCCGATGATCGGCGTCTTCCAGGCCTTCCTGCAGGCCACGATCCGCACGGCCACGCCGCTCGCGCTCGCCGCGGTGGGAGAGACGGTCGTCGAGCGCGCCGGCATCATCAATATCGGCCTCGAGGGGGTGATCCTGGCCGGCGCCTTCGGCGCGCTCGTGGGGGCGAGCGCCGGCGGGGTGGGCGCTGGCTTCGTCGTCGCGATCGCCTGCGGCATCGCCCTTGGCGTGCTCTTCGGCTGGTTCGCGATCACGCTGCGTTGCGATCAGATCATCGCCGGGACCGCCGTGAATCTCCTGGCGCTCGGATTGACCGGCACGCTCTACCGCGATCTCTATGGCACGGTCGGGGCGGCCCTCAGCATTCCAACGAGCGCACCGATCGCACTACCGCTCCTGTCGTCGTTGCCCCTCATCGGGGCGGCGCTGTTCGATCAGCCGTGGATCACGTACGCGCTGTACCTCATCGTTCCGCTCGTCTGGTGGTGGCTGTACCGGACGCACGCCGGTCTCGCGCTGCGCGCCGTCGGCGAACGGCCGCAAGGGGCCGTCGTCGCCGGCATCGCGCCGCCCCGGGTTCGGTGGCGCGCCCTGCTCCTGGGCAGTGCCCTCGGCGGCGTGAGCGGCGGCACGCTCGTGCTGGCGCAGGCGGGAACGTTCGCCGAGGGGATGTCCGCCGGCCGCGGATTCATCGCGATCGCGATCGTCGTGCTCGGACGCTGGAACCCGGCCGGCGCGGCGCTGGCCGCCGTCTTCTTCGGCGCGGCGAGCGCCCTGCAGTTCGCGCTGCAGGCGATGGGGCTCGCACTCCCCTATCAGCTCTTCTTGGCGCTCCCGTACCTCGTCACGCTCATCGCCTTAGCGCGCGTCAGCGGGCGGCTCGCGGCGCCTGCCGCACTCGGGGAGCGCTAGAAGATCCGGCCCGACCGCCGGCTCAACGCGGCGGAAGGAACTCGCCCACCAGATCCCAATGCCACGCGTCGCGGCGCTCCCCGGTGCGCGGATCCTTGAGCGGCTTGTATTGCAGACGGTCGAGCGGCAGCGCGACCGTTCGGCCATACGCGAGCAGTCGTTCGCGATCGGTGGAGACGAGGTGCGCCATCGGATGACCGCGATATTCGTGGCGGTGCAGCCAGAGCCCGCCGTCCATCGCGAAGATCATCCCGTCCCGGCGCTTCAGGAATTCGCGGTGCGGTGCGTGCGGCGCATCGGTGCTCACCGTGGGCGGCGGCGCGCGCCGCTCAATTGCAGACGACTTGTCCTTCGTTGACCGCCGGCGCGACCGGTGTCGCGACCCCAAAAAAGAGCGCGCATTTCGAAATGCCAAGTAGCAGCGGATGCGTCGCCAGAGCTGACCAGCCTTGAGCCGTCGCTTCGGGGATCGCGATGGTGACGCCCGACGACGTCGTGAACGCCAGTGCGGTCACGTCCGTCGTGTAGATCTCGTTCGTGTAGTAGTACGCTTCCTGCGCCGTGGCGAGGTTACGCAGATCGGTCTTCATCGTGGCGGCGTACGCCTTGCTCTTCGTGTACTCGTACTTGGGAATTGCGATCGCGGCGAGGACGCCGATGATCACGACCACGATGAGCAATTCGATGAGCGTGAATCCGGCGCGGCGCGGTCGGGGCATATTCGCCTTGAGCTCGGTGGGTGGGAGCCAATCCCTAGAGCAAGTAGCAACGACGGTGCCCTGCTTGGGCGCCGCCCGGAACTCGTTGCGGCAGCAGCGGTTGACCTCGCCGGCTACCGATATCCGTTCGCCGCCACCCCGTGATTTGCCACACATCATGGCAGAGTGCAACCAGCAGCGCGGGGGCGCAGCTCATTCAGTTACACCCGATCACGGTCTTGGCGGTCGCCGGAGGGAGGATCGCCGCTCTGCCGTAGTACACGGCGCACGTTGTCGTGTCGTTCGCGTGGGTCGCCTTCGCCGACCATCCAACGCTGTCCGCCTCCGCAAAGCTGATCGTGACGTACGGGCTCGGCGCAAAGTTCAGCGCCGCGATGTCGTTGGTGTATGTGTCAACCGAGCTCCAGTACGATTCCTCGGAGACCGCGAGGTTCCGGAGATCCGAGAGCATCGTGGCCTGGTAGTAGTGGTGCTTGTAGTCATGGATCCGCGTCACGGCGACCGCCGTGAGGATCCCAATGATCAAGAGCACAACGAAGAGTTCCAGCAATGAAAAACCCGGCCGAGCGCGCAGGGTCATGGGTTCGCGAGAAAGGGGACCGCCTTGAGCTCGCCACCGCCGTTCCGCCTGTCAGATGCTATTCCGCCATCTGCGACGTCGCAACATCCAGGCCATTACAGACGACCATTTCCTTCCGCTGGTTACCAGGCGGCGCGGGATCGGTCGGCGGCGCACCGTCAGCTCTTTGCGTCCATCCAGTTGGCCCCCTCGCCGAGATCGACCACCAGCGGCACGGAGAGGGCCGCCGCGTGCTCCATCTCGTCCTTGAGCAACGATGCTACCGCCTTCGTCTCATCGGGCGGTGCCTCGACGACGAGTTCATCGTGCACTTGCAGCAGGAGGCGTGAGGCACGCTTCTCCTCGCCCAAGCGCCGGTGGGCCCGGATCATGGCCAGTTTGATGAGATCCGCCGCCGATCCCTGGATCACCGAATTGGCTGCCGTCCGCTCGCCGAAGGCCCGGGTATTGAAGTTCTGGTCGCGCAGTTCAGGGATGTAACGGCGCCGTCCGAACAGGGTCTCCACGAACCCGCGCTCGCGCGCCGATTCGACGGCGGCGGTGAGATACGCCCGCACCCCGGCGAAGCGCTCGAAGTACTCATCGATGAACCGCTTCGCTTCCGCGTGCTCCACCTTCAGTTGCCGCGAGAGCGCGTGCGCGCCCTGGCCGTAGATCGTCGCGAAGTTGATCGTCTTCGCACGCCCCCGCATCTCCGGCGTCACCGCCTCCACCGGGACGCCGAAGATCAGCGCCGCTGTCTGTCGGTGGATATCGCCGCCGGCCTTGAAGGCGCGCACGAATGCCTCGTCCCCCGAGAGATGGGCGAGGAGGCGGAGCTCGATCTGCGAGTAATCCGCCGTCACGAACCGCCATCCCGCCTTGGGCACGAATCCCCGGCGGATATCGCGGCCGAGCTCGCGGCGGATCGGGATGTTTTGCAGGTTCGGGTCGCTTGAGGAGAGGCGTCCCGTGGCCGCCACCGTCTGATTGAACGACGTGTGCAGCCGGCCCGTCTCCGGATTCACGAGCGCCGGCAGCGCATCGAGATAGGTGCTCTCGAGCTTCGAGAGCTCGCGATACTCCATGAGCAACCGGGGCAGGTTATGCCCTTGCTCCGCGAGCTCCTGAAGCACGCTCACATCGGTGGACGGGCCCGTGGGAGTCTTCTTGAGGATGGGCAGTTTCAACGTCTCGAACAGCACGCGCCGCAACTGTGCGTTCGAGTTGATGTTGAACACGCCGCCGGCTTCGGCGTGGATCGCCTGTTCCACCCGCTCACGGTCCGCCTGGAACCGCTGCTTCAACAGCGCGAACCACTCGCGATCGATGCGGATGCCGGCCCACTCCATGTCCGCCAGCACATCGATGAGCGGCACTTCCACATCGCGCAGCAGCGCACTGAGCTTGAGCGATTCGAGCTGCGGCTCGAAGAGCGCTCGCAGCTGCAGCGTGACGTCGGCGTCCTCGCACGAGTAGTCGCGCGCCGCGTCGATCGGCACGAGGTCGAAGGTGATCGCATCGCGGCCGCGGCCGCAGAGCTCCTCGTAGCTGGTCGTGCTCCGTTCCAGGAATTCGAGCGCGAGCATATCCAGCCCGTGCGAGCGACGGCCGGGGTCGAGGACGTAGCTCGCCAGCATCGTGTCGAAGTCGAGCCCCCGGAGCGTGACGCCGGCGCGCCGCAGCACGAGCAGATCGTACTTCCCATTCTGCGCCGTCTTCCGCACCGCGGCGTCCTCGATCAGCTCGCGCAGCGGCGCCAGTGCAGCCGAGCCGAGTGGAGGCAGGTTCCCCTCCGCCGCCTCGAGCGGCAGGGAGGCCGGCAGCAGGTCGCCCTGTGCCGGCTGCGTCGCCGTGCGGTGCTTGAAGGGAAAGTAGAACGCTTCGCCCGGCGCCACGGCCATCGAGATACCCACGAGCGTCGAGCGCAGGGGGTCCACTTGGAGCGGGCTGTCGGGGGCGACCACCGTCTCCGTGTCAATCGCGATCCAGCGCGCCTCACGCGCGCGGCGCACCGCCTCGCGCACTCCGGCCGCATCGCTGACCGTGACGTAGCGCGAGCTCTCGGACTTGGCCGCCAGTGGTTCCACCACGGCGTGCTCCTTCGCCAGCCCGTGGAACTCGAGCTCCACGAAGAGCCCGCGGAGCCGATCGTGATCCGCGTCGCGCACACGGAACCGCTCGAGCTCCAGCGCGATCGGCACATCGCGGCGGATCGTCACCAGCTCCTTGGAGAGCCGCGCTTCGGCCTCGTACGCCAGCAGTGCCTCGCGCGGCCGCTTTTTCGTGACCTCCGGCGCGTGCGCGAGGATCTGCTCGAGCGTGCCGTAGGCGGCGATCAATTCGCGCGCCGTCTTCTCGCCGATCCCTTTCACGCCGGGGATATTGTCCGACGAGTCTCCCACCAATGCCAGATAGTCGATCACCCGTTCAGGAGGCACGCCGAGCCGCTCGCTCCCGTTCTCGACGCCCACCCAATGTTCTTCCACCGCCGCCGGTCCACCACGTCCCGGATTCAGCAGCCAGACGTCCGGCGCCACGAGCTGTTGGAAATCCTTGTCGCCCGAGACGACGACCACGTTCACCGCCGCGCTATGCGCTTGCGCCGCGAGCGTCCCGATCACGTCATCCGCTTCGTAGCCCTCCACGGCGACGATCGGCACGTGATACGCTTCTAAGAGTTGAACGATGCGCTCCAAGCTCCGGTCGAAATCCGCTTGGAGCTCGTCCGTCAGCTTCTGGCGCGTCGCTTTGTAGGCGGGATAGCGCTCGTGGCGGAAGGAGAGTCCGGCATCGTGCACCCAGGCGAGGTACTCCGGCCGGTGCGTCGCGTGCAATCGCCGCAGGAAATTGACGATCCCCCACGCGGCCGAGGTGTTCTCCCCGCGGCTCGTGGTGAGCGGCCGCGCGATCAGCGCGAAGAAGGCCCGGTAGATCAGCGCGTAGCCGTCGACCAGGAAGAGTCGCGGCGAGGGCGGTGGCGACATGTCCATCGAAAGCTAATGGGGGCGCGCCGATCGGTCCCGCAACTGCCGAGGCTCCGCTCGGTCAGTGCACGCGCTCCTGTGCGGCGACCTGCTCGAAGGCCGATTCGCTCCGCTGGGTCAGCCGCCAGCGACCGAATCCGGTCTGGTCCACGAATTCGAACCGGATCCCATGGCGTGAGTACGCCCAGTACTGGCTTCGCCCGCTCGGCGTGAGACCGCGGCCATTCTGGCCCATGATCTGATCGGGCTCGCCCAGCGTGATGAACACCTTGCCGCGATCGGTCAGCCATCCCGCCTCGCCCTGCTCGTGGAACTGCTTGTTCGCCGCCTGGATCCGCTCGAAGTAGTCGGTGAGCGCCTCGTTCTCCACCGTCGCCGGGTTCGGATCGGTCGACTTCCAGAACGCCGCCCACGCCGCGGCGCGCTCCTCGGGCGGCGTGTCCCGCAACGCCTGCAGTCGGTCCGCCGTCGCAAAGTAGCGAAGGTAGCTCAAGAGCTCTTCGAAGCTGACGATGCCGATCCCCTCGCCCACCGTGATCCAGAGCGGTGTGCGCATCGTATCGGGGGACCCGACGATCGTCGCCAGGATCATGCGGCGGCCAAGCCCGAGCCGGCTCATCGGTAGATCGAACACCGCCGCGGCGAGTGGCGTGGCACGCGTGATCGTCACCGTGTCGCGGAGCAGCGGGAGGTGATCCGGATTCTCCACCGTGATGGCGATCCGCGAGCCGGCCGTCAGCGCGTACGACTCGAGGTAAAGCGAGGCGACGGAGTCCTTCCCGAACACCAGTGTCGCGCGCGGGTTGGCGACGAGAT